>JAICJP010000265.1 GCA_025928375.1 Candidatus Sulfotelmatobacter sp. | reverse complement strand
TTCGCGGGATACCGGCAGATTGTCGATGGAAACTGGTTCCCAACCTACGCCCGCATCGATGACACGCTCCACTTCGGAGTCGAGTCGATCCACGTCCGCGAGATAGTCAAATTCACCGGCTACCAGCGCACAGCTCCAACCCAAACGGCCTCGAGACCCTAGCCGGCAGTCCCTGGGCATTAAAACGGACTTGAACCTCTTTCGCAGGTATGGTGTACTTTACCGCTATGGCCGACGAAAACAAGAGCAGCAGCAAGAGCATCATTCTCTGGATCATTACTGCCGTATTAGTCGCATTGGCAATCTTTCTGTACAAGCGATAGGGCTCGTACGTTCCTCGCGCTCTGAGCGCATTTCCGCGATGGCTCGATGACGCTCAGGCGCGGTTTTCTCTTTCTGAACAGCCCATCCCCTCGCGTTCTATGCTTTCCCTCCTGCGTCGGTTAAGATTGTGCGGCTGCGAACGGGGCGTTCACGAACAGCAATTTCAAATCTCCTAACGGCCATGAATCGCGAATATCACAAGGCTTACAGCCTGGAACTCCATCGCGACATGGAGTGCCTGGTGTTCGGTCATGCAGGCGAGCCCCTGCTCGTTTTTCCCACGTCGATGGGCAAGTTCTTCGAATACGAAGATCGCGGGATGATCGGCGTGCTCGGGCGCAAAATCGACTGCGGCGAACTGCAGGTCTTCTGTCCCGATGCCGTAGATACCGAGAGCTGGTACAACAAGGGAGCGCACCCGCGGCAGCGCATCTTGCGGCATCTGCAATATGAACGCTACATTCTGCACGAGTTTATGCCCTTTGTTCGTTGGAAGAATCCCGCCCGGCAACTGGCGGTGACCGGATGCAGCTTTGGCGGATTCCACGCAGTGAACTTTTCCTTGAAGCACCCCGACGTCGTGACTCATTGCGTCAGCATGAGCGGAGCCTTCGACATTCACCGGTTTCTCGACGGCTTTTACGACAACGATTGCTACTTCAATAACCCTCCCGACTACATTCCCAACCTGACCGATGACTGGTTCCTCAGCCGCTACCGGCAAATGAACATCGTGCTCGGCTCGGCCGACTGGGATATCTGTCTGGATCAGAACGTGAAGCTTTCGGCAATTTTGAATGACAAAGCCATCCCCCACTGGCTCGATGTGTGGAACGACAACTCGAAGCACGATTGGCCCCTATGGTTGAGGATGGCAGAAAAGTATTTCTAACTAAATCTGATCGTGCAGACGTAGCTTGCTAACGTCTCTCGTGCTCGGGGACAAAAAAACAGAGACCTTGTAACCAACGTCTCTACGGAGGAGCGATGAAGAAGATTGGGTTCTTATTTGGCATGGAAAACAGCTTCCCTCCCGCAGTCGTAGCCAAAATCAACGGCATGAATGTCAATGGAGTCACCGCTGAATTCGTCAACATCGGCGGCATCCGCATGGATGAACCCAAAAAATACGACGTCATCATCGATCGCATTTCGCAGGATATCCAGTTCTATCGTGCCTATCTGAAGCAAGCTGCCATGCAGGGCACGATTGTGGTGAACAACCCCTTCTGGTGGACGGCGGACGACAAGTTCTTCAATTACGCCTTGGCCCACAAACTCGGGGTGGCGATTCCGGCTACGGTGATCCTGCCTCACAACAAGCATCCCGAAGGAACTACCGATCGCTCCATGCGGAACCTGATGTACCCGCTGAACTGGCAGGAGATTTTTGACTATGTGGGGTTCCCTGCTTTCCTGAAGCCCTACTCGGGCGGCGGCTGGAAGCACGTTTACAAGGTGCATTCTCCAGAAGAGTTCTTCCAGCACTACAACCAGACCGGCGATCTATGTATGACGCTGCAGCACGGCGTCGAGTTCGACGAGTATTACCGCTGTTACGTGGTCGGCCAGGAAAAACTGCACATCATGAAGTACGATCCCAAAGCTCCGCACCACGAGCGCTATGTGAGAGGAAATCCACCGCCGTCGTCTACCGAATTGCGCGAGCGCATCGAGAAAGACGCTCTCACCTTGTGCCGTGTTCTCGGGTATGACCTGAATACGGTCGAGTTCGCCGTGGAGGGCGGAGTTCCTTATGCCATTGACTTCCTCAATCCCGCTCCAGACGCCGAGATCAGCTCCGTGGGCGAAGAAAACTTCAACTGGATCGTGAACGCCGTAGCCGAGATGGCGGTCAAAATGGCGCTGCACGGGAAGAATCCGGCCAGCGAATTGCGCTGGGCGAACTTCCTGAATGGCACCGGAGAAGAAGCAAAGCCGCCCGCCCGCAAGAAACGCAAAGCTGCCATCCCGACAGCCATGAATCTACGAATTTCTGACTAGCCCATCGGTTTTGCCGAAGATCAGGAGGACTGCATGCGAGGTGGCAAGTTTCCTAAAACGGTTGACGAGTATCTCGCCAAAGTTCCAGAACCAGCTCGCAGCACGCTCACCCATATCCGCCAGGTGATTCGCTCCGCGGTTCCACAAGAGGCCACCGAGGTGATCAGCTATCGGATCCCGATGTTCAAGTACAACGGAATGCTGATCGGCTACGCCGCTTTCTCTAAGCATTGCAGTCTGTTTCCTACCGGTTCCGGCGTGATCGAGAAGTTCAAGAAAGAACTCGCCGGCTATAAAACTTCCCGGGGAACCATCCAGTTCCCCTCCGACAAGGGCTTCCCTGACGGGTTGCTGAAGAAAATCGTAAAAGCCAGAGTGAAGGAAAATCGGGAGTGGGACTGAGTCGAATCGACTCCAGATAGCCTTCCTGGACATTGCTATACTGTCTTCCACGCCGGACAGGGCTGCCGGCGAGAACTTCCCGTTTAAGCGCAACGCTCGAGAAATATAGCCGCTGAATCCCGGCATTGGTGCTTCGATGTCGCCGACTTTTACCATCGGTATTGAAGAGGAGTATCAGACAGTCGATCCTGTCACCCGCGATCTGCGGTCGCATATTCACGCCGAGATTCTGGAAAAAGGGAAACTCCTTCTGCAGGAGCGCGTCAAAGCCGAACTGCACCAGTCGGTGGTAGAGGTAGGCACCTCGGTCTGCAAAAACATTAAGGAAGCCAAGGCCGAAGTAAAAAAACTGCGGCGCGACATGGCGCGTCTGTCCCGGGAGAACGGCCTTCGGCTCGCGTCCGGGGCCACCCATCCGTTCGGCGATTGGCGAGTCCAGGAAATCCATCCCGACGAGCGCTACAAAAACATTGTGGAAGACATGCAGCTGGTCGCACGCGCCAACCTCATTTTCGGGCTGCATGTGCACATTGGCATCGAGGACCGCGAGACCGCGATCCACATGATGAATCATGCCCGCTATTTTCTGCCGCACATCCTGGCGCTCTCCACCAATTCGCCCTTCTGGCTGGGCATGAACACGGGCCTCAAATCATACCGCTGCAAGGTCTTCGACAAATTCCCCCGCACTAATATTCCAGATTATTTCCCCAGTTGGGGCGAGTACGAGAACTTCATCAAGCTCCTGATCAAGACCAACTGCATCGACAATGCCAAGAAAATCTGGTGGGACATTCGCCCCCACCCATTCTTCAACACCCTCGAATTCCGGGTGTGCGACATTCCCATGCGCGCCGACGAGACGGTAGCGCTGGCCGCCCTCATTCAGGCCACCGTAGCCAAACTGTATAAGCTCTATACAGCCAATCAGGGATTCCGTCTTTATCGCCGGGCCTTGATCATGGAGAACAAGTGGCGCGCGGCTCGCTATGGGCTCGATGGCAAGCTGGTGGATTTCGGCAAGCAGAAAGAAGTTCCGGCCCGCGATCTGGTGCGCGAATATCTTGAGTTCGTCGATGACGTCGTCGACGAACTGGACTCTCGCGAAGAATTGGAATACATCCACACCATCCTGGATCAAGGCAGCGGCGCCGACCGGCAATTGCGCGTGTTTCAGGAAACCGGCGACTTGAAGAAAGTTGTCGACTACATGATTGAGGAGACCGAAGCGGGGCTGGCCGAGACTGAACCGGCAACCGTGAGACAAACCGTTTGATGACTTCCTCTCTACGTTCCATCCAAAAACCACTGAGCAAGATTCCGTTCGATCCCGAGTTCAGCCTCGGAGCTGTCAATGCAGTCAAGGTTTGCCTGCGAATTCAACCCACCGAACGAGTCTGCGTCATCACCGACGAAGCCACCAGCGAGATCGCCGCCTCCATCGTGGCTGAATTGGAGAAGCTTGGCTTGCCCTACCATGCCTGGGTACTCGAAGAGCACGCCTCGCGGCCGCTGGTCGACATGCCGCGCGAAATTCTCGACGACCTCGACCAGAGCCAAGTCTCGATCTTCGCCGTCCAGGCCCAGACCAATGAACTGCGTTCCCGCATTCAGATGACCGACGTGGTCAATCGCCGCAAGATTCGCCACGCCCACATGGTCAACATCAACCGCCAGATCATGATGGAGGGCATGCGCGCGGATTTTCAGCGCGTCGACCGCCTCAGCCAAAAGGTCGTCGAAATGGTACGCAAGGCATCGCGCATTCGCGCGACCACCGCGGCCGGCACCGATCTTATCGCCGACTTAAACCCGAATTACAAGTGGCTGAAGACGAGCGGAATTATTTCGCCGGAGAAATGGGGCAACCTGCCCGGCGGCGAAATCTTCACCACCCCGGGAGAGGTAAACGGGACCTTCGTGATTGACGGAGTGGTCGGAGACTATCTCTGCGCAAAGTTCGGCGACCTCGAACCGAATCCGCTCACCATCCGCATGCAAGGAAATCGGCTCATCGAGGCCCATTCCCAGAACGGCGAACTGGAGAGTGACTTCTGGAAGTACACCCACACCGACGCGAACAGCGATCGCGTCGGCGAATTCGCCATCGGCACCAACATCGACTTGAAGCACGTGATCGGCCAGATCCTGCAAGACGAAAAATATCCCGGCATCCACATCGCATTCGGCAATCCCTACGGGGCTCACACCGGCGCGGATTGGGATTCCACCACGCACATCGACGTTGTCGGACGCAGGTTCAACATCTGGGTCGACGATCAGCAGATCATGCAGGACGGGAAGTTTTTGGTGGAAGCCTAGCTCATGGCCAATCTGGAGAAGATCACTATTCTTTTAAAGCAAGCCTACGCCGCATTCAATGCCCGCGACATGGAAGGCGCTTTGTCCACTATGCGCGGCGATGTCGAGTGGCCCAATGGCATGGAAGGCGGCACGGTTCACGGCCGGGAAGGCGTTCGCGAATACTGGACGCGGCAGTGGGGCATGACCAATCCGCACGTGGACCCGGTCAGCTTCGAACTCGACAGTTCGGGGAATGTGGTCGTCGGCGTACACCAGGTCGTGCGCGACCTCTCGGGCAAAGTCCTTCTCGACCGCATGGTCGAGCATGTCTACGAAGTGAAAGACGGCCTCATTCAGAGCATGACCATTCGCGAGTAATCTCCTATACTGCCGTCCGCAATGATTCCAGCGCTCCGCAAGCAATTCAACAGCAGTTTCAGCCCGGCGAAATATCAGACCTTCTTGGGGCGCATGGATGAGATTTGCGGAACTCACGTCCAGTTCCGCCTTTCTGAAACGCCTTGCTTCTTCCCCAAATCGCTACTTGATCGCATGGCGCTGGATGGTGAGGAACTGATCCTCCAACTTGTGGAGAATCCTTCGTATCGCGCGAAATCCGATGAGGCTGTACCCGCAGAGTTCAAGGTGCCAAATGAAGCTTCGCATCCGATGTTCGTCCAGGTGGATTTCGGACTGGTGCGCGACGGAGAGGGCCAACTGCAACCGAAATTGGTGGAGCTGCAGGCGTTCCCATCCCTCTACGCCTATCAGGCCTTCCTCTCGCAGCTTTACATCGACGTATATGGACTCAACGATCCGGCCTCCGGCAGTCTGCAGTACTTCTTAAGCGGATTGACCACAGATTCCTATCGCGAACTGCTGCGGCGAGCTATCGTCGGGAAGCACGATCCTGAAAACGTGATCCTGATGGAAATCCATCCCGAACAGCAGAAGACGCTCCCCGATTTCCGGCTCACGCAGGAACTGCTGGGCGTTCCCTTCATTGACATCGTTGACATCAAGAAAGAAGGTTCGCGTCTTTACTACCAGCGCGCGGGAAAGCGCATTCCCATTCACCGCATTTACAACCGGGCCATTGTTGACGAACTGCAGCGGAAGAATGTCACGCTCAATTTCGACTGGCGCGACGATCTCGACGTGCAATGGGCAGGACATCCCAACTGGTATTTCCGCATCAGCAAATT
>JAICJP010000401.1 GCA_025928375.1 Candidatus Sulfotelmatobacter sp. | reverse complement strand
GTCACTATCGTGCAGGAAAACACGCGCAGTGAGGCGTTCACCGTGACTCTGTCGGATGCGATCGTCTCCGGTTATCAGTTAGGCGGAAATCAATCGAGCGAGCTTCCGACTGAACAGATTGCGTTCGAGTTCAGCAAGATCTGCCTGATGGATGGGCAGAGCGGGACGAAAACGTGCTACAACCCGGCGACTGGGACTACGTTTTAGTGAGCAGGCTTGGGGACTTCCCTGATCAGGCGCCAGGAGAATCCTGAAAACCTGAAGTGTTGGAGTTCAAGCGCCCGCGATTTGCGGATCGGAGCCAGTTGCCTCCGATTGCCTCCAATAGTGAGGTTGTGTGTTTCCGGTCGCAGTGAACAGGGTGGTAAGGATACAAGAACAGGGGCAAGGGACTAGGGATCAGGGGACAGCGATCCTTATGACCTTGTCCCTTCTTCTTGCGCGATGGCGGGCGAAACTGGTTTCACGGACGGCCCGCGTCAACCTCCCGCGCGAGTTAATGCTGACGACGGTTTAGGCGGAACTCTCAAGGAGCTCAAGGCTATCCTGTACACTTCGCTGGAAGTTCATGGATGATCCTCCGGTAATCCACAACCGTTTGGCTATTGGGTCCATCGAAGCAGCGGTAGACACAATGGGCCGAGCGCAGATCACTTACCTTGAGGACCACCAGGAAGCGGCGTTACCTATCTGGACCGAGGCTTTATTCGCCACCGAGCTGCTTATGCTGCATGCGGATCCGCTCTATTACGGATTTGGGGGTGCGCGCGGGGATGGGTCGGGGGTGATTGTGATCCCGGGGTTTCTTTGTCCGGACGTTTGGCTGATGCCGATGTTGCATTGGCTGGAGCGGATGGGATACCAGAGTTTCTACTCGGGCATTGGTTTGAACAACGAATGTCCGAACCTGCTGATTCAGAACCGACTCAACGAGACGATCGACAAGGCCATCGAGCAAACCGGGCGGAAGGTACACCTGATCGGGCACAGCCTGGGGGGCATTATGGCCCGGTCGATTGCGGGGCAGCGTGCGAAAGATATCGCGTCGGTCATCACGCTGGGCGCGCCGCTGCGCGGCCTGGTAGCCCATGGCAGCGTATTGCGAGTCGCGGAACAAATCAGGCTGTCAATCCTGGAGAAGCACAACAGCGGCGTTCTGCCTGAGTGCTACACGGCCCGCTGCACCTGTGAGTTTGCGAAAGCAGCCCGGACCTGCGTTCCGGATGGCGTGATGGAAACGGCGATTTATACCGAGGACGATGGCGTGGTGGATTGGCGCTACTGCAAGACGGATGACTGCAGCGCGAATTTTGCGGTTCACGGGACGCATGTAGGGCTGGTGTTCAATCCGTCGGTGTACCGGATCATTGCTGACCGGCTGGCGACGGCATGAGTTCTGGATCACCGGTACGGATTGACGCGGTAGCTCCTGACGCTGGCTTCGCAAGGGGGGCGAACGAGGCGTCCGCCCCTGCCAGAGGTTGCGCACCCTGGTGCTTGTCTCTGAAAAGACAAAAGCGCCTGAAACCGATTAGGTTTCGAGGCGCCCGTCTGAACAGCCCTCCCCCGAAGTCTGCTCATCCGTAGAGTACGTTTTCAGGTCCCGGGTGGGAATGGCTCTAAAGTGCTATGCCCGGCGTACTCGACAAAGCCGTTGAAAGCCGGGTACTTCCAGGGAAAAACGTTCCGCGGATGCCGGTCCTAGTCTCTTCCCTCCACTATTTTCCACCCTTGCCAATTCTGCGCGTGCATTGCACACTTGAGTATGAGGGTCCTAACGCGCTTCTTGGCAGCCGCGACTGATGCAGCGCACTTCCCTGCCCCGTCGATCCCTGAGATTGCCTTCCTGGGCCGCTCCAACGTGGGGAAATCGAGCGTGATCAATTCCCTGGTGGGGACTAAGCTGGCGCGCACCAGTTCGACTCCCGGGCGCACGCGCAGCATTAATTTCTTTGAAATCCGCTGGCCGGGAAAGCCGCGCGCCGAGCTGATTTTCGCAGATCTCCCCGGCTACGGGTACGCGAAGATCTCGCGCGAGATTTCGCAGGAGTGGCCGAAATTCATCGAACCTTACCTGCAGCAACGCCCCACGCTGTCCCTGTGCGTTGCGCTGGTCGACGTCAATGTGCCGGCGCAGCAAAGCGATCGCCAGTTGCTGGATTTTCTGAGTTCGACGGGGCGCGATTTCGTGGTGGTGGGCACCAAGAGCGACCGACTCTCGAACAATCAGCTCAATAACGCGCTCCGGGCTTTGGGCGAGCAGTATCCTTCTGCCCGCCTGCTTGCCTTCTCTTCCAAAACTGGAGCGGGCCGGGAAGAATTGTGGAAGCAAATCCGGGAAGTAGCGCAAGTGAAGGCCACCGCAGAGGCGCCTGCCTCTGACTCGCAAAATTAAAAGCCGCTTAGAAACCAGGTAAACCTGCCGCTGATTTGTTCCGATAAATGCAGAAGAATCCTTTGCGGTTGGCAAGACCAAACCAGGTTCAAGTGGCTAGCGAAACATGCAGGCGGCGGAGAGATTCCATGTCCGAGGAAAACCGTGAAGGGGCGGGTTACCTGCTGGCGCTGAAGCAGTCATCCCAGGCGGATGCAGCTTCAGCCCCAGGTGGAAATCCGGAACCGGATGCGCCCGAGCTTCTTGGGGAACAGATTCACGGGGCGAACAAGCGACAGGCGCGGCGGTATAAGTGTGAAGGCAGCGTGGAAATGCGCACCGAGGGCTGTGACGTGCGTACCTGGGCAACCTTCACCGACATCAGCCTGTACGGCTGTTATATCGAGACGCAAGCCACCTTTGCGGCGGGAACGGTCCTGAATCTCAAGCTGGAGGCAAATGGGATCCGGGTGGAGACTGGTGGCAATGTTCGAGTCAACTATCCATACCTGGGCATGGGCGTTGCGTTCGTGGGCATGACTGAAGAGAATGTCGGTCGATTGCGGCGGATACTGGCGAGCGCATCCCGCGGCTGTGTGGTTGAGCGGATGGCCGTGGGGACCAGGGTGGCAGGATTGGAGGGGGCGAGTGGCACGCCCGTTTTCTCTGAGGCTGCGGCCGTGATTCGCGAGCTGATGGAGTTCTATGAGGACCACGAGACGCTCGGGCGGGAGGATTTTGTGCGGATGCTGCATGGAGGCCATAGTGCTGCACCGCGAGAGTGAGGCGACGGTCTAGGGGTTGAAGGACTAGGTTCAGGGTCTAGGGCTCAGGGGCAAGGGTCCAGGGGTACGTTGCCGCCAATGTCGGATTGCACTTTGAACGTATGGCATCTTGGAACTCCCGCTCCGAAATTACGGCTGATTGGTTATGATGTTCAAGCATGTCTCTCTACCTGATTACGGGAATTGGCGGCTTTATCGGATCTTCCATCGCGCGGGCGCTGCTGGCGCGAGGAGGAGCGGTTCGGGGAGTGGATAATTTTTCGACCGGTAAGAAAGAGAATCTTGCCGAGATTGCCGGCCGAATCGAAGTGCATGAAGCGGACATTACGGATCTCGATGCCATGCATCGGGCTTGTAAAGGCGTCGATTTCGTGTTGCACCAGGCGGCGATTCCTTCTGTTCCAAAATCTGTGCTGGATCCACTGGGCAGCAACCGGGCCAACGTGGACGGCACGGTGAATGTTCTGGTCGCGGCGCGCGACGCCAAGGTGAAGCGAATAGTCTATGCCGCATCGTCTTCGGCGTACGGCGACACTCCGACGTTGCCGAAACACGAAGGCATGAAGCCGGATCCGATCTCGCCTTATGCCGTAGCCAAACTGGCAAGCGAGCACTACATGGTTTCGTTTTTCCGTTGTTACGGGCTGGAAACGGTTTGCCTGCGCTACTTCAACATATTCGGGCCGCGCCAGGATCCCTCATCGCCGTATTCCGGCGTTCTGGCCAAGTTCATCACACAGATGCTGAAAGGTGAGCAGCCCACGATTTTCGGAGATGGAGAACAGAGCCGGGATTTCACCTACATCGACAACGCCGTCAATGCCAATCTGCTGGCGTGCAAAGCGGATGCATCGAAGGCGGCGGGAGAAGTTTTCAACGTGGCGACCGGACGCAGGGTGACGCTGAACGAAACCTTCAAAGCATTGCAGCCGCTGACAGCT
>JAICJP010000186.1 GCA_025928375.1 Candidatus Sulfotelmatobacter sp. | reverse complement strand
GCGAATCCGCTGATCGCGAATGACCCGCGCTGTCCCAGGTCCACCCAATTCGCGTAGAACTCGAAAATCTGCTGCTTCGAAAACTTCTGCTCCAACTCCTCCGCGATCAGCATCTCCGTCACCTTGCGCTTGATCGACTTCTCCGGAGTCAGAAAGAATCCACGCGCCAATTGCTGGGTGATAGTCGACCCGCCTTGCGCCCGCCGCTGCCGCAGCAGATCTTCCCAGACCGCTTCAAAGGTCCGGACAAAATTCACCCCGCTATGCTCGAAGAATCGCCGGTCCTCGATGGCCAGCACCGCCTGCACCATGACCGGAGGGATATCGTTGTACTTGACCACCTGCCGCTTCGAGCGCTGCTCTGCGTCGAACAGGGCCGTGACCAGTTGCGGCTCCAGTTCATAGGCAGAGAGTTCATTGCCCTTGCTGGTGATGCGCGAAATTTGGCCGTCTTCAATCTCAATCCGCGCCGGCTCCGGCGAGTGGTAGGACTCGTCGCCCGGCGTGATATCAATCCCTCCCTTCACCAGCTCAAAGCTTCCCAGCTTCGAGGCGCCCTCCTGCTCCGAGTAGCCCGCGCGCCGCAGTTCCGCCGCAATTTCCTTCGCCGTGATCTTCTCGCCGTCGTTGACCGTCCGCGGCAGAGCATAGATTTTCGCCGAGTTCGCGAACACCGGGGTCCGGAACCGCTTTTCGATGATGCGGTCGTACTTGATGTAAAAGTACGAGAAGACAACCGTAAACGAAACCGCCAACAGCAGAAATACTACGACCGCGGCGCGTAGCACCGGATCCCGTGGTAACCCGCGTACTCCGTCTCCACTGCTTATTTTTGGAATTCTGACTTTTATAGCCACAAGTCGACTCTACGCCCGATCTCTAATCAGACGATTTTGCTGGCGAAAAGGTTTGACACTCCATACCTGCCCCGGGGCACGAATCTGGCTCTCCGGAGCAGTCCGGAGCTACGACCTTAGCGGGAACGTTGCCTCTATTGTACCGCCCCCGCCGCCAACGAAAAGAGACCCGCGGTACATTGGGGTCTCTTTTTCGTAAACAAATCTCCAGGCCTACGTCCAATTCCCTGTCTCAATGCGGGTCAGCTACGGCCAAAACCTCACTTAGGCCCACCCCGGTAACCGGCGACCCGATTGCGATCAGGGCACCGGTCGCAGAATCAACAGAGGCCACTTCTATCTTGTCACTAGGATGCAAGAAGAGGAAGGCGCCACTTTGATCGAAGAACCCGTGGGGCGCCACCATGCCCTTGAACGGAGAACCCGCTAACGCAGCCAGTTGGCCGCTGCTGGTGTCCAACTGAAAGCCTTCCATCGGAGTGAGGCCATTCACCGTGCCATTGAACGTATACACCAGAGTTCCGTTCGGATGCACTGCCAAGTCCGCGGGAATAGATGTCGTCGGAAATGGCGAGCCACTCACTTGACTCGGAGTCCCAGTCGATTGATCGATCGAGAAAACATACACATGATTGTCAGGTCCGAAGCCGTTTTCGCCCCGTCGCCGGTTACGCCCACCAGGAACTTTCCTGTCGGCTCGCTGCGAAGGGTCGCAATGCTGATGGGAAATGGGCTACCCGCGATCGGGGTTAAGAGCCCCGTGGAACTGATCGCGTACACATCAACATTACTGCCCGAGTTTCCTTCCGTGACGTAAAGATACTTGCCCAATCCGTCTGTCGTAGCCTGTGCGGCAAAACCTGTAGTCGCAAATGTGCCCACCGGCGCCAGTGCCCCACTCGTTTGGTTGATGGAGAAAACTTGCACTTGATCGTTATTCGCTGCACACACGAAGAGAAACTTGCCGGCGGAGTCCGTGGACAGCGAATACACCTCGGTACCACTCAAAGGGAACGGGCTGCCAGGAATGGCCGTGAGCGCGCCGGTTCCGCCCGTGATCGAATAGCCCTGGAGCGTCGAACCCACAAGCTGATACAGCCATTTCGTCTGCGCGACCACCATTAGGTCAGAAGCTTGCAGTGAGCTCGGCGGACTGGCGAAACCCAACAGTTGACCGAAATTACCTAGGTATCGAGCACCGTTGCGCCTATCGTCATCTGATTCACGTAATACGCGAATGCTGCAGGTTTCCCTGTGGCTGTTGGATTCCCACCGCCCCCGGCGCTACAGGCGCCCGTCGACTGCGTAGCTCCACCCGACGCTCCGGATGAAGTTCCTCCCGCACTACCGGGGATTCCCGTTGGACACCCCTTCGTGCTACTGCATCCCGACATCGCTATCGCTAAGATTAGACTTGCCGCCCCAAGAAGAATCTTTGCCGCCATTACTGCTACCTCCAGGACTTCTCGGCGAACACAATCGGACTTTTCCGTGATCGCTTTCGCCGGTCAGCAAACGCTTCGATCCACTCGCGATCTAGGGCGATGGTAACGATGTGACAACGTTACCGATGTCACTGTCATCCGGTGTGCAGAGATGTTCGGTCTGTTCATGCTTGCGTCGGAGCTTTTGATTCAAGATGCGGCGACTCCAAAAAACAATCCCTCCCGAAGGAGGGACGCCGTCTCAAACTTCCCTATGAATCAGAACCCGCGATTTCCGCTGGAAGGATTGAAATGCAGAGTGAAAGAATATCCGGGCAGCGCCACCGGAACGCTGTAATCCGCCGCCACATAGACCGCCGGGGCTCCCGGCGTGCCGATCCGCTGCACCGTGATCTGCTCCGGCAGCAGCGTAATCTGGTGTTCCTGCGCCTTCTTCATAACGGCATCCATCAAGTCCTGGTCGGTCTGATGCGGGTTCGCCCCGCCCACCATCGCCACCTGGCGCAGATCGTCCTGAAACGAATAGTTCGCCAGTTCCGGCGGAACGATCTGCCAGGCGCAGTAGATCATCCCCACAATGACCAGCATCCCAAAGATTGCCTTAATCGATCCCATGTCCCACGTCCGCCCGGCGGGACCGGAAACCTCAGTTACTCCGTCCGCCCAAGCAACTCCTGAAACTGCTCCACAATCGCGCTGATCCTAACATCGCGTACTTCGCGAGTCGAACGGAAAACAACCTCCACAGTACCTTCGGTAACTTTCTTGCCTACCGTTACCCGAAACGGAATCCCGACCAGATCCGCATCCTTGAATTTCACTCCCGGACGCTCATCCCGATCGTCCAGGATCACATCCATCCCAGCTGTTTCCAGCCGTTTGGCAATGTCCTCCGCCGAATTTCGCACCGCCTCGTCCTTCACATTCACCGGCGCGACTACCACTTCAAACGGAGCAATACTCGAAGGTAACCAGAATCCATTCTCATCATTTCCCTGCTCCACTGCCGCCGTAAGAATGCGCTCGATGCCGATTCCGTAGCAGCCCATGATGGGCATAACTTCCTTGCCGTTCTTGTCGAGAACTCGCAGCCCCATCGACTCCGAGTAGCGATATCCCAGTTTGAATATGTGTCCAATCTCGACCGCGGTATCGATCCGCAGCGGCTTGCCACAATTCGGACACGCCTCTCCCGCCGTCACCGCACGCAAGTCGGCATACGCCGTAGGCTGAAAGTCCTTGCCCGGAGTCAGATTCTTCAGGTGATAGTCCTTCTTATTCGCGCCCCCAATCAGATTCGTGCGCCCCTCCAGCGCTTTGTCCACCAGCAGCACCGGCTTGCCCTTGTGATCCTTCAAATCGCGAGCCCACTCAATGCCCATAGGACCGAGATAGCCCGCGGGAGAATTGAACAGTGCCTCGATCTCGGCTTCCTCCATGGGACGGGTCGCCGTCGCAACCGTACCGTTCAGCTTCGCTTCGTTCAACTGGTGGTCGCCGCGCATCAACACCACAATAGCGCGCGAAGACTTCTTCTTCCCGGCTGCATCAAACTCGTCCGCCATCAGGGCCAGCGTCTTGATCTTGTTTTTTGGCGACACTCCCAGGAATTTCGCGACGTCCTCAATCGTCTTCTGCCCCGGAGTGTGCACCAGCAGCGGCTTGCCATCCTCGAAAGCAGAAAGATCCGGCACCTCCTCCAGTTTCGACGTCGCCTTCTCCATGTTCGCCGCGTAATCACATCCGTCGCAGCTCACGATCTGATCTTCTCCGGCCGGCGTGCGCACCATAAATTCGTGCGACTCTTTCCCGCCCATCGCCCCCGAGTCCGCCTCCACCACCATGTACTTCAACCCGCAGCGGTCGAAAATCCTGCAGTAAGCGTCGTAATGCTTCTTGTAGGAGACATCCAGCGCCGCCGCATCGATGTCAAAGGAATACGAATCTTTCATCATGAACTGCCGCACCCGCAGCAATCCCGACCTGGGCCGCGGCTCATCGCGAAATTTTGGCGCAATCTGATACCAGATCTGCGGCAACTGCTTGTAGCTCCGCATCTCCTTCAGCGCGATCGACGTCATCACCTCTTCTTCCGTCATGCCCAGGCACATGTCGGCGCCCTTGCGGTCTTTCAGCCGGAACAGGTTCTCGCCCATCAGTGCCCAGCGCCCCGAGGCCTCCCAAAGCTCCCGTGGATGCAACGCCGGCAAGTAAAACTCCTGCCCAATCCGGTCCATCTCCTCCCGGACAATCGCCATGATCTTGTTGAACGAGCGCGTCCCTAAGAAGAGGTAGGAGTAAATTCCGGCCGCCAGCTGTCGGATGTACCCGGCCCGGACCAGGAATCTGTGCGAAGCCACCTCCGCGTCTGCCGGCGCCTCGCGCAATGTGGGAATAAACAATCGTGACCAACGCTGCATACTTGCACTCTCACTGTGAGGAGAATCCTGAATTGTAAATGATCCGTTACGACATCCAAGTCAGACCTATTTCAACCTCGGCTTCACAACTCCCTTGTTTGCACCGTATCCGGCTCCACCCCCTGAGCGGCAGCGCTCTTTAGGGGCCGCGTCCCGAGCTCAGCTTGAATGGTAAATACTACGATAACATGTTATTGATGTTTAATACATTAATTTGATATATTTGAGCCGGCGTTGATGCTTCGATCATCGAGAAAATCATGGCAGTCACATCAGCAATACCGACAAAGGTCGCCGACGAGGTTTGGCTCGCCGTTGCACTTCTGCACCGAGAACATCCGGACAAGCCGGATTTCTCGATACAAGAGGTCATGCAGCGCGCCACCCAAGAAGCGGGCCGTCGACCTCTTCGTCCAGGGGTCTATGTCCACGTTGTTCAACAATGTGTAGCGAACCGGCCGCCCAACCCCGGTCGCTATCGCATGCTGTTCGAAACCGCTCCCGGCCGCCGGCGTCTTTTCCGCAACGGCGACACTTACGATCCTGCGAGGGAGGGTACGAAGACCGCGCCGACTCGGGAAGAGATTCCACCCGAATACGGGGATCTTTTGGATTGGTATCGAGACTGGAATCAAGACAACGTCGAGGACAGAATCAAGAACGATCCGCTACTAGCCCTCCGCGGGTCGGGCAAACAACTGTGGGCTGATGAGCACGCTGACGAGTACGTCCGTCGCCTTCGCGAAGGTTGGGAATGAGTCGCATTTTTTGGGATACGAATCTGTTCATCTATCTATGGGGGGACTACGGAACGCTGTCGCAGGCTGTCGAAGAACTTCGCGCGAAGATGCTGCGCCGAGGAGATCAACTCGTGACCTCGACTCTAACCCTGGCAGAGATCCTGGTAAAACCTACGGTTGCGGGAAACACCGAGCTTTGCAGAAAATACGAAGAAGCCATCTCCCGCGTTGCGTTGCTAGTCCCGCTGGATGCCAAGGTAGCCAAACTATATGCATCAATCCGGCGTGATCGCTTGCTAAAAGCTCCGGACGTAATCCAGCTTGCTTCTGCGGCCAGCGTGGGAACCGATCTCTTCGTCACGAATGACGGGCACCTGCAAGGAAAACTGGTGTCGGGCATTCAGTTCATCGTACCGCTGGATCGCGTGCCCATCTGAACTGCAAGCCTAGCCTGCCAACTGCTTCAGTATTTCTCTCCCTAGCTTCTGCGCTTCCCCGAAAAACTTCTGATACTCCACAAACAGCCGGTTCAACTCCAGTGATTTATCCGCAGTAAGCTTTTTGCGCAGAATCATGTCCCGCACGTGCACGGGATTCGGCAGAGTCGCATCCTCATTCAACTCTTCCAGCGCGGTGTTCGGATCGTAGTGATACATACGCCCACCTCAATCTTGCAATTTGGTAATTTTGTAATTTGGAAATTTGGTGCCGAACCGATCTCCGACTACCAAATTACCCGATTACAAAATTACAAAATCTCTAAACCAGCTGCGTCGTCCACAAGTCGTGCAAATGCACGATTCCTTCCAGGATTCCGCTCTGATCCACCACCATCAAAGACGTGATCTTTTTCTCCTCCATCACTCCCAAAGCGGTCGCCGCAAATTCTTCCTTCGCAATCGTTCTGGGCTGTCGTGTCATTGCATCCGCCGCCCTGAGTTCCATCACATCTTTCCCCCGTTTCTCCAGCAAACGGCGCAAATCTCCATCGCTGATAACGCCCACCAGGCGGCGATCGCTTTCAACAACGGCCGTCACTCCCAACTTCTTCCGTGACATTTCGTAAATGACTTCCGCCATGAGGCTCGAAGGCGCAACGCAGGGCAGAGCCTGTCCCGTATGCATCAACGACTCCACTCGAGCCAAGCGCTTGCCCAACTTTCCTCCGGGATGCAGGTTAGCGAAGTCTTCTTCTTTGAATCCTCGTCTCTCGCTCAAAGTCACCGCCAAAGCATCCCCCAGCGCAAGCATGGTTGTGGTCGAAGCTGTAGGCGCTAATCCCAAGGAACAGGCCTCCTGCGCCACAGAACAATCCAGCGCCACATCTGCTGCCGACGCCAACGTGGAACGGGCACTGCCGCCCGCGGCAACGATTTCGTCACCGGTCATCGAAATCAGGGGCACCTGCAGCCTCTTGATCGTCGCCAGTAATGCCAGCATCTCCTCCGTCTCTCCGCTCGCTGACAGTGCCAGCACCACATCCCCACGCACCACCATTCCCAAATCCCCGTGCAGCGCTTCGACGGGATGTAGATAGAGCGCAGGACTGCCGGTCGAGTTCAAAGTCGCTGCAATCTTGCGCGCAATCAGCCCACTCTTCCCCATCCCTGTGACCACGAGTCGCCCGGCGCAGCAAAACATCAGTTCGACCGCCCGGTCGAAAGCAGCTGCCATCGGGCCCGCGATGCGATCCGCCAATGCCCGCAGTGCCTCGGCTTCGATGCGAACCACATTTTCGCCGGTACGGTTCATGTAATCTGTCTCAGCAGAACGAAGGATGTTAGCACGCTAAAGGAAAACCGCCGAGGACGCGAAGGACGCACCGGGACCTCAATAGAACTGGCAACGCTCCATTCCTAGAAATGATCCTCTCCCACCAGACTTTGCGCCGAAGCCTGCCCCCCCGCGCTCAGCCCCGCTAAGCCTCGTGCCTGGATCACGCGATCCCAGGGGCCGGCCTGCCAATTGTCCCGCCCCTTCTCGGCATGCCACCAGGCGGGCAGCGTGAGCATCAAGTTCCTGCCTGTCGCATGCACGTAAGGCTCGTACATCGACCGCAGCTTGCGCAGTTTGTCGCGCCCGTAATCGTCGCTGCGTAAGCGCAACCCAGCATTGCCCAAAGCATCGCGCATTTGCTCAAACTCCACATCGGGCAACCGGTCGGCAGAGCCGGAATCGTATTTCGCGTTCACGACCTGCGCCAGATCCACGGCAGCATGCCGCGCCATGGCGAACGTCAGCTTCGCTTGCCCTGCATGCACTCCCTCAATCCCGGTCAGCAGTAGCGAGGTCACATCGAGCATCGTGGTCAGTGCCGCCAGCCACGACTGATTACTGTGCTGCGAGCGGAAAAATGTCAGCACCGGATACGATATTTGCGCCTCCAGCAACTCCGCCGCCCACCGCTCCCAGTCGCGTAACACTTCGTCCAGCACCGATTGATCCATCCCCGGATCACCCGAACCTCCCGCCAACCGCACCAGCAACTCCACCGCGGAAGGTGGCGATCCCGCCCGCGCATCCAGCATGGAAATCTGAATCTCCCGGCGCGAAAAAGACGAATAGATCACCGGGATATACCCCACCACTAGGCCCAGAAACGCAAACCCCATCCCCGATTCAATCACCGAAAGCGCGCGCGCTCCGCCCGTTGTGGGCAGGATGTCGCCATATCCCAGCGTGAAGAAGGTCTCCCCGCTGTGATAAAGAATGCGCCCGAATGTGAGACGCTCCTGGCTCAGTTGCTCGTGTCTGCCGATGCCATATTGAACAAGGGCAAATCCCAGGATGAGGCCAGACGCCCAGATTCCCAGCAGCACAATCAGCGAAAGCGGCCCGAAAGACCCCAGGATATTTTGCTGCCGGGATGTTGGCCGGATGAGCTCCGCAACGCGCCGCCATGGCATACACGTGCGCCGGTAAAAATAAGCCGTGAGCTTGAAGTTGCGCAGCACCCGGCGCGGCAATACCACGGTCTCGAACGCATCCAGCAGCACCACCCAAATGGTAGCGACTCCCAGCACCACGCCGATCATGCTGCCCTGCGCACTCAATTTCAGACCTCGGCCACCAGCCCTCAGACCTCAGCTAT
>JAICJP010000040.1 GCA_025928375.1 Candidatus Sulfotelmatobacter sp. | reverse complement strand
TGAACGCGGAACGCGAGCGCCTGGGCCTACAGACGTTCGCCAACCCGCGCAACTTTACGGCAGGGACCGTGCGGCAGCTAGATGCCAGCATCACCGCCCAGCGCCGTCTCGACTTCTTTTCCTACATGCTGCTGCAGAACGGCCGCACCTACTTTGATCGGCATTCAAAGACTCTCGACGCGCTGGAGGCAGCCGGTTTCAAAGTTAATCCCAATCGTAAGCTTGTGCACTCGATGGAAGAGGTCTGGAAGTTCATCCAGGCGTGGGAAGGAAAGCGCGAGTCTTTGCCTTACGAGATCGACGGCATCGTCATCAAGGTGGACCGCACCGCCCTGCAGGATGAACTCGGGTTTACCGGCAAAGCTCCGCGCTGGGCGATTGCCTATAAGTACGCGGCGCGCGCGGGAGTCACCAAGCTGGAAAATGTTCGCTGGCAGGTGGGACGCACGGGAAAGCTGACTCCAGTGGCCGAGTTGGCTCCGGTGGCGATTGGCGGCACCACGGTGCGCAACGCCACCCTACACAATATGGATGAGATCGAGCGCCTGGGAGTGATGATCGGCGACTACGTGCAGGTCGAGCGCGGCGGCGATGTGATTCCGAAGGTTGCTAAGGTCATCGACGATGAGGAACACCCGCGCGGAAAGGGGAAGATCGAAGCTCCTGACAAATGTCCGGTGTGTGGGACCGAGGTCGTCCGCACCGAGGGCGAAGTCGATTACCGCTGCGTCAACGCGAGCTGCCCGGCGAAGCTGATCGGAACAATTCTGCATTTCGCCTCGCGCGGGGTGATGAACATCGACGGCATGGGCGAGGCGCTGGTGGCGCAGTTGATCGACAAAGGCCTGGTGAAGAATGTTGCCGACATTTACGAGCTCAGCAAAAAGGACCTGCTAAGCCTGGAGCGCTTCGCCGACAAGTCGGCGCAGAACATTCTCGATGAAATCGAAAGCTCAAAGACGCTGCCGCTGGAGCGGGTAATTTACGGTCTCGGCATCCGCATGGTGGGCGAGCGCACGGCACAATTCCTGGCCGAGCATTTCGGGTCGATGGATGAGTTGGCCAAGGCGAGCGTGGAAGAATTGCAGAATGTGGGCGAGGTTGGGCCGAAGATCGCCGAGAGTATCGCCGAGTTCTTCGGCAATCCCGCAAATCGCAAACTGGTTGGGCGCCTCTCTGAAGCGGGTCTGACTATGAGAGGCCAGAAGAAGGAGCGCGGCACCAAGCTGGCAGGCAAGACTTTCGTTTTGACCGGGACGCTCGCGAAGTACACGCGCGATGAAGCCAAAAAGATGATCGAAGATGCGGGCGGAAAAGTGACGGGATCAGTCAGCAAGAAAACGGATTACGTTGTCGCCGGTTCAGACGCGGGTTCGAAGCTCGACAAGGCGAAGGAACTCGGAGTACCTGCGATTGACGAGAAAGAAATGGAAAAGCTGGTGGCGAAAGGCTAGAATCGGGCTTCTCCACTCACCAATGCAGGCCGCGCGCAAATTGATTCAGATCATCCGCCTCGCTCTCGCGGGAGCGGTCGTGATGTACTTGTTCATCATCCTGCGGATTCCTCCTACCGCCAAACCGAACCTGGCGCTGTTGCGCGGACTTGGTTTTCTGGCCATCGTCGATGTCGTTCTCGTCTTTGTTGTCCGACGAATTATGGTGTTCCCGGCAGAGGTGGTGCTTCAAAGTCAATCGCAAGATGCAAAAGCGCTGGTCAGATGGAAAGCTGGCTACATCGTCACGTACGTCCTGAGCATGTCGATCGCGCTCTACGGATTGGTGTTGCACTTCTTTGGATTTCCTATAGGACAGGTAGTCCCGCTTCTCCTCGCGAGCTTCGCATTGTTTATTTTTCTCGGGCCAAAGGCTATGGCCGGCGAAGAATCGCCGTCGGCTCCAATCGTGCCTCAGTAGACTGTTCGCGTAACTCTGATTCAGGCAAGGACAGGTCTTGGGCTCTTCGGCGGAAATGTAGGGGACAGCTCAAGCGAAGCTCAACGATTCTCAGTCAGTGGGCGTCGTGAAAGATTGCTCCCCGGCAGAGACTTCACCTCGCATTGCCTTTCGCATCCTCGCCCAGGTGACTTCCAGCGTCTCCGGAAGCACCCGCGTCTCGCCGACCACGGACACGAAATTGGCGTCGGCCACCCAGCGGGGCAGCACGTGCATGTGGATATGTCCGGCGATCCCGGCCCCGGCGGCCTTGCCGATGTTCATCCCGAGATTGATGCCGTCCGGCCGGTAGAGCTCTCGTAACACCGTCTCCATGCGTTGGGACAGCGCCATCATCTCGTCGGCTGATTCGCGCGACAACT
The DNA here is from genome assembly GCA_025928375.1 of Candidatus Sulfotelmatobacter sp. GTDB lineage: Bacteria > Acidobacteriota > Terriglobia > Terriglobales > Acidobacteriaceae > Sulfotelmatobacter. The sequence continues at coordinate 17,785 of JAICJP010000040.1, read as the reverse complement.
TCTGCAATTCGTCTAAATGCGTATAGGGCACCACCATGACGTGCCCGGGGGTGTAGGGATAGGTATTCAGGATGACGAAGCAGCGCTGGCCGCGATAGACGATACGCGCCTTAGCATCATCCTTCTCTTTTGGAGCCTCGCAGAAGATGCATCCGACGGTTTTCAGCGTGCCGGAGACGTAGGCATAGCGCCACGGCGTCCAGAGATAATCCATAGCAGGGCAGGGTAGCAGAAGGCGCGGGAGGGGCAAAAGGGCGTGTTTGGCACAAAATTGAATGCGACACACGCTCCCGGGCCGGACCAGGCGTCCGCCCCTACACAAGACGCGTGTCCCCCTACAGAAGATTGTGTAGCCCCGGACGCGTCGTGCGTGGTTGCGCGGAGCGCAATTGGCATTTTTGCGGCATTAGTTCCACTTGAAACATTGCTGTAACTTGCGCTGGATTTAGGTTTGACACTGTTCTCTCACGATTGCTATAGTCGAAGAGTTCCCATTGGACGCGGGTTCTTTGTTAAACGTCCGACAGCTGGGATTGTCCAAGCTCACTCGCCAGGGTGGGCCCACCACAACCAAACGGCTCCTCCAGCAGTCCCGAGAGCAGTTCCCGCATCCAATCACCAGAGAGGCATAATCTTGTTCGACGACACCACCGCCAACCATCACCCCGATTCCAACTCCAACGTCATGACAGAAGAACCCACGACTGCCGAACAGCAGGCTGCCGAACAGGCGACTCCCGAACAGCAGCGGCCGGAGCAATCCGCCACTGAGCAGGCCCACACCCAGCCTGCTCCCGCAGCTACCTCCGCGTCGGAAGACAAAGCCGCCGCCAGCGAGGATTTCGCTTCGGCTCTGGAGACCTTCACCACGGAGGCCGAAGAGGCCGTCAGTGAAGATCGCGTGATCAAGGGTACGGTCTTGAAACTGACCCCCACCCACGTGGTCGTGGATATTGGCGCAAAATCGGAAGGCATGTTGCCTCTGTCGGAAGTCCTCGACCACGAGGGCAAGCCCAAGTTCCAGCCCGGCGACGCGATCGACGTCATGCGCAGCAAGGGCGAAGCCGAGGAAGGCTACATCAACCTCTCGCACCAGAAGGCGCAGCGCATTCACGCCTGGGAAGAGATCGAGAAATCCTATAACGAGAAGAAGCCCATTAATGCTGTCGTGCTCGATCGCATTAAGGGTGGACTCACCGTCGATATCCATGGCGCGCACGCGTTTCTCCCCGGGTCCCAGGTGGATCTGCGGCCCGTGCGCAATCTGGATGCGATGAAGGGCCAGACCATCGAAGTGGCCGTGATCAAGCTCAACAAGAAGCGCGGCAACATCGTGGTCTCGCGCAAGGAATTGCTGGAGGGCGAGCAGAACGAGAAGCGCTCCAAGACACTCGAGCATCTGGAAGAAGGTTCGGTGCTCACGGGTGTGGTCAAGAATCTAACCGAGTATGGCGCCTTCGTCGATCTCGGCGGCCTCGACGGCCTGCTGCACATCACCGACATGTCATGGGGACGTCTCACGCATCCCAAGGATCTCGTCAACGTGGGCGACCAGATCCAGGTCAAAGTTCTCAAGTACGACAAGGACAAGCAACGTGTTTCTCTGGGCTTCAAGCAACTTACGCCCGATCCGTGGCTCGATGCCGAGCATCGCTATCCGGTGGGCGCTCACGTCGGCGGACGCGTCATCAGCGTGACCGACTACGGAGCGTTCGTCGAACTGGAGCAGGGAATCGAAGGCCTGGTTCACGTCAGCGAGATGACCTGGTCGAAGCGCATGAAGCATCCTTCGAAGCTGGTGAATGTGGGCGATCACGTCGAGTGCGTGGTGCTCAATGTGAATCCGGTGGAGCGCCGCATCTCGCTCGGCATGCGCCAATTGGCAGCCAACCCATGGGATTCGCTGCATGAGAAGTTCCCGGTGGGCATGACGGTCGAAGGACGCGTCCGCAATCTGACCGACTTCGGAGCCTTCATCGAGATCGAAGATGGCATCGACGGCCTGGTTCACGTCAGCAATCTGAGCTGGACCAAGCGCGTGAAACATCCTTCCGAAGTGCTGAAAAAGGGAGATCGCGTGAAGGCGGTTGTGCTCGCGATCGAACCTGACAAGCGCCGTTTATCACTGGGCGTCAAGCAGCTGCAGCCCGATGTCTGGGAGTCGTTCTTCGCCAGTCATCACGTTGGCGATGTGGTGCACGGGAAAGTCTTGCGGGTAGCCGCGTTCGGCGCCTTTGTCGAGATCGCCGAGGGAGTCGAGGGCCTCTGCCACAAATCGGAAGCCGCTGACGAAAATGGGCAGCCGTTGCATCTCGAACCCGGCCTGGAGCACGACTTCAAGATCATCAAGATGAATCCGGAAGAGAAGAAAGTCGGCCTGAGCATCCGCGCGGTGGGCGAAGAGGCTTCGCGCTCGGAAGTCGAAGCTTACAAGCAGCCGGTCTCGAGCACCAGCTCCACGATCGGCGAGCTGATCTCCTGGAAGCGCGCCAGCAACGAAAATAACTAAATTTCAGCTCTTCGAATGTGGAGCCCCGGACGCCCTCGTCCGGCGTGGCCGCTGGCTTGGCTTCGCGGGACAGCCCAAGTGGCAGTCTCTACGCGTGCAGAACGTTTCGCTCGGTTGTTTTCAGTAAGCGCGCAATCAGCCATGCTGACCCGATCAACAACAAGGGAGACGAATAGAATCCCGGCGCTGGACGGGCGACGGTGATCCCTGCCACAGTGTGCCCGAGGATGGTCACCGACGTGTGTCCCACTCCGTTCAGGAACATAATCACCGCGTAGAGCCATGCGAATGGCCGCAGCCCGCGCACGTTGCGGGCCGCCAGCGGGGTCAAGGCGAAGCAGACTGCCACGACGACGATCAATCCCACCAGCCATTCGCGAAATTGGAATACCGGCATGGGAAACCATCCCCAGCGCTCCCGCAGGGCGGTAACGGTGGGGTTGTAGATAATCAGAAATCCGGTGAACGCCTCGTCCATGACGTGCAGCCCGAAGGCAACCGTTAGCGCAAACCAAGGCCAGGCGAAGCCTGATTTAGTCAATCGGCCGCTGTTCATAGCACGCTCATTATCGCGCTACGAATCCCCTAGCGACAGCCCCTCGGGCTGTCCAAGCGAAGCGAGCGGCTCCCCGGACGAGGCGTCCGGGGCTCCACTACCGTTTTACTTCGCTCATCAGCCCCAGCAGATTGCCTTCCGAGTCGCGGAAGAACGTCATCCATAAATCGTGATCGGGCATTCTCGCGATGAGGTGCGGCTCGTCCTCGAACTTCACGCCTTTGTCTTTCATCGCGGCATGAGCGGCCTGAATGTCAGGAACGGCAAAATACAGGATTGAGCTGGGATGATCGAACTCCGGCTTTTCCGGGCGGTCGAGCATCAGGCGCACGCCGCCGCAATCGAAGAATGCCAGTCCCGGAGGCGCTTTGAACAGCAGTTTCAATCCCAGCACCTGCTCGTAGAAGTTGGCGGCGCGATCCACGTCGTGCGTGGGAATCTGGATCTGTCCGAGCCGCGCGATTCCAATGGTCTTTTCCGTGGCCGTCGTCATGGTCTTGACCTCTCTTGCGAATTTAGTTAGCATAGCTAACTATATTCCCGGCCGGAAGTCAAGGGCATGGCAAAAAAAATTACAAAGCAGAATCCACCACCCCTCGAAGTGTTCTCGGTCGCGGACCGTTTGCACTCCACTGCCATCCACCTGCTGCGCCGGGTGCGCAAGCAGGATGTCGCAAGCGGCGAAGGCCCGGCGCGGTTTTCGGCGCTTTCGGTGCTGGTTTTTGGCGGCGCGAAGACGTTGGGAGAATTGGCTGCAGCCGAGCAAGTGAAGCCACCGACGATGAGCCGGATCGTCGCCGGGCTTGCGCGCAGCAAACTGGTCGAGATCACGGCCGATCCGCAGGATGGCCGCCGCATGTCAATCCGGCCCACGCCCAGGGGGGTGAAGCTTTTGCATGAAGGGCGGCAGCGGCGAATCGAGTACCTGGCCTCCCACCTGGCCGAACTAACAGCTCAAGAACTCGCCCAAGTTGCTGAATCCACAGAGATTCTGGCGCGCGTGCTACGGAACTGGACGTGATTTTCGAGAGGGTGCGCGGCACCCTGCAGGTTACTTTCGGCACATGAATCTTCGACTGCCATGGACGATACTAGACCATTCTCATTTCCGGAAGGACGTGTACCTTCGGAAGGAAGAACGATTTTGTCGACGATGATGAGCCCGCAAGGGCCATCTGTAGAATGGTTGCTCGCTGGTGGAAAGGATCGCTTTGCCTAGAAACCGAATCATGATGATTGTCGCCGGGGTGATCTGGCTGGCGCACATCGGTGTGGTTTCTGTTTTCCACGGCGAGGGACACGGGCCTCTGCTGTCCGATGTCGTGCAACTGACGTTGGGCGCGATGCTGATCTATTCCATCGTGCAGGCAAGCGAGCGTTCGGAAGGCATGGCGATTTCCTTCTGGCGATTGGCAGCCGTTGCCTACACTCTGTTGTTTGTGGCCCAGGTGCTCAGCGTTTACAACGACCTGTTCCACGCCGACGCGGTCAGCTGGACCAACAACCTGCTGTTTTCGTTCTGGTTCGTGCCTCTGGCGATGGCGATCTTTCTTGATCCCGAGCACGAAGCGGGCAAGATCGACACGGTTGTGGCTCTCGATTTCGTACAGGGCGTGCTGTTCTGCGTCGCAGCGTACCTGTATTTTTTCCTTATTCCTAAAACGCAGTCCGGCGAACTGTCGCATGAGGTCTGGGCGCCCTATTTTGTTGGATACGCGTTCGTCGTCGGGGCTTTCATTCTGCGCGCCGTGATTACGCGGTCGCGCGATGTGCGGGTCCTGTTCGGACGCATGGGCGCATTCCTGGCACTTTCGGGCAGTATTGATTCGCTTTATTACTACGGTCCGGGGATGGGGCTCAAACCGGGAACGTGGTTCGACCTGTTGTGGAGCGCGCTGCTGATTGCGCCCATGATCATCGCGATCATGTGGAAGCAAACCGAGGCCCCGCAACTCACGCTGGAGCCGCCGCAACGCGAGAAGCGGGTGTACATGGAGATCTCGTTCCTGATCTACCCACTTCTGGTTCTGTTCATGTCGTTGCGCATCGCGCGCGAGCGGCTGGGGCTGGCGGCGGTGGTAGTGGTCTGCTCGTTCTTGTGTTCCAGCGCGCGGCTGCTGGTCACGCAGCATCGGCTGTTGCGGGCCAGAGAAGCGCTGCGCCGCGAAGCTTCGCGAGACGGGCTCACCAGCTTGTGGAACCGGAAGGCGATTCTCAGCATTCTGGAACGCGAGCTGCTGCGCGCGGAACGTGACCGCCAGAGCGTCGGGCTGATCATGATCGACGTCGATCACTTTAAGAAGATTAACGACACGCGCGGGCACGCCGCCGGAGATGCGGTGCTGCGCATTATTGCCACTGGAATTGCGGCCATGGTGCGGCCCTACGACTCGGTAGGACGCATTGGCGGCGAAGAGTTTTTGATTGTCGCGCCCAATTGCGATCTGGGACGAGCCTGGGAACTGGCCGAACGAGTGCGCGTGCATGTGGACAGCTGCAGCATCATGGCAGGCGGTTCGGCAGTGCGCGTCAGCCTGAGTCTGGGAGTGGCCACGAGCGGCGCCTCGGCTGAACTGGAGAAACTGCTGCACGCGGCCGACACCGCCCTGTACGAGGCCAAGAATGCGGGCCGCAATCGCGTGGAACCCAGCCTGGGCCGTGCGGTGGCGGCGAGCCAAGGAAGTTCTTCGGCTCCCAACCGCGACTTCTGGATCTGATAACACAGATCACAGGAGTGAAAACTTACTCACCTCTTGCTATAACGTACGAATGCGTCCAGAGGGTTATGCACCCCGGTCTGCGCACCTGAAATGGCTGCTCGATTCTGATCCGGCCATCCGCTGGCAGGTGATGAGAGATCTCAGCGATGAATCCCCCCAGGCGATTGCAGCCGAGCGGTCTCGCGTCGCGACCGTGGGTTGGGGAGCCCAACTGCTTGCCCGCCAGTCTCTTTCTGGCAAGTGGAGCGGAAGCCCGCGCGCCTGGAGAGACGATCTCCCGAAAGAGCACCGGGACTTGATTATTACGCTCTACAGTCTCGTCGCGTTGATGGACCTCGGCCTCGATCCCGCCAGCCAGCAGGCTTGCACGATGATCAATCGGGTCGACGAGCGGCTCGTTTTCAAGTGGCTCAAAAACCGGCCGTATCTTCAGGGCGAGACCGAGCCGTGCATTAACGGGCGAATCCTGGCTATTGGTTGTTATTTCAAGCAGCCGAACGACGCACTTGCCAAGCAGCTCCTGGCCGAACAACTCGAGGATGGCGGCTGGAATTGCGAAGCGCCTGCGAGCCGCCGCTCTTCTTTCCACACCACCATCTGCGTGCTCGAAGGATTGCTCGAATATGAACGAGCCGGGCGTAAATTGGCGGCGGTTACTGAGGGTCGCGAGCGGGGCGAAGAGTATTTGCTGGAACGCGGCATGTTTCGCTCGCTGCGGACTGGCGAGGTGATCGACAAGCGCTGGTTGCGCTTTTCGTACCCGCCATTTTGGCATTACGACGTTTTGCGCGGACTCGATTACCTGCGCAATGCAGGAACCAAACCCGACAGCCGCGTCACAGGCGCCATGAAAATTGTCATGGAGCGCCGCCACCAGAACGGGCGCTGGCCGCTCAACCTGCTTCATCCCGAATTCATTCCATTGCAAATGGAGAGGGAGGTCGGAAAGGCAAGCCGCTGGAATACATTGCGCGCCCTGCGCGTTCTGCGTTATTACAACAGCTCGAAGCAGTAACCCGCGTCGGGCAACTAGCAGGTCGCCAGATTGGTTCGTGAAGGGGCGGACGCCTCGTCTACCCTAAAGAGCTGTTTAGCGGTTCTTGTTGCCATCTCCTGGTTGGCTTCGCAGCGTCGATTCGCTGGGCGGATATTCGATCGATCCTTTGAAGGACGAGATTTCATCGGGATGGAAGTCGGGGAATGGCAACTGCTTTCCATTCCGCAACTCGGCAATTTTTTTCGCCGCGTTCTCGGCTTTCTGCTGCTGCATTCCCGCATCGCGGCTGAGATAAAGAGTCTGTGAGGGCAGGGCCAGGGTGCCGCCAGAATCCTCGACCACGTCGAGGATGCGCAGCAGCAAGTCTTCGCGGATGGCCGCGTACTCGTTGTACTCCCGTGTCAGGATGTATGCGAACACTTCGATGCTCAATGCGCTGGCGGCAACATCGGTCAGCCGCACCCGCACGCTGGCGGGTTCAATTTTGGGATGGCTGTAGAGTAGCTTGCGCACTTCCGTAAGCACGAAACGCACGTGGTCCGGCTTGGAATCGACGCGCAAACTGAGATTCGTCTTGAAAAGAATTTTGTCGCGGCGGCTGAGATTTTCCAGGTTGATCGTGGCCACCGTGCCGTTCGGAATCGCAACCAGGGTGCGCTCATCCGTGCGGATACGCGTGGAGCGCAGGCCAATGTCTTCAACTGTCCCGGTGCGATCGCCGAAACGGCAGACGTCTCCCACGCGAAAGACTTCGTCGCCCAGAACGGAGACGCCGCCGAACAGGTTCTCGATGGTCTTCTGCGCGCCGAAGCCGATCGCGAGACCGCCGATCCCGAGTCCCGCGAGGGCAGTGCTCATGTTGAAGCCCAGATTGCCAAGCACTGCCAGAACGCCGAGGGCGAAGATGGCGGGTTTCAGGATGCGCTCACCCATCAGCACCAGTGATCCGGTGCCGGCGTGTCCCCGGACGAGGGCGCGGGTGCGCACGCGGTGCAGCGACCAGCGAACGAATCGCCAGACGATCCAGGTGCCACTCAGAATCAGGGCGACGGACGTGACTTCGAAGTAGTAATGCCGCGGCAGCAGCGGCATCCGCAAATAAACGATAAAGGCCTGGTGAATAATGGTTCCGGCCAGCAACCATGCGGGCCCGGAGACCGAGCGCCAGTTGGCTACTTCCACTTGCCCGCGGCGCCGCGCCCACCAGCGCAGCGGAACCTCGAGTAACGCCAGAATCAGCCATCCCAGTGCTGCAGCCACTGGAATCGCCAGCAGCATCGCGGCCCATTGCCATAAGGGCATGCCGGCGAACTGGTGCTTCACCAGGAAGGTGGGAAGCTTGTGTTCCACCTGCCGTGCTTCTACCTGGTCGGAAAGTTCCGGTATTTTGGCGAGCGTGTCGGCGGAAATGAGCCAGATTTTCCCGGCGCTCGGATCAGAGACTCGTACCAGGTCGAGGTCGACTTCGACATCTCCAGCCGTCATCGTACCCAGTTTCTGGCGACCAAGCGCGACACCTTCCTGCGGTGTACCTTCGGGCTGATTGTAGCGGCTCAGATTTCCGCTGAAGGCATGATCCAAAACGAATTTCAGCTTCGAGGCGGTCTGCTCGCCTTCCACCTGCCGCCGTGCAGCGGACATCTGCAGATATTGGGCGGCGATGCTGTAATCGCCATCCTGCGCTGCTTTTAGAAAGCCGAGAATGGCGTTTGAGGGCGTGTTACGCCCGAGCGGGTCTGTGGCAGCATTCGTGTTGGCTGCAGGCGCCGCGGGTTGCAGCGCTTGCGTGAGCGCGGCCTGCGCCCCGAGCGGGAGGACTACACTCAGGTAGAGAGCAAGGAGTAGAGTTGTTTGGCGCAAGCGCAACATAGTTACTCTAAGGCCGCTGCTGGCAACGTCTCGTGCTGGGGATGGCTCTTTGGGCACAGCAGCCCGGCAAGCAAGTCATCATTCTATCGAACTGGCGCGGCTGCGAGATCCGACGAACGCCCGGTCATCCCCGCTTGGGCCGGTAAATGTGCGTACTGGTCCCGAAGAATACTTCGGCTGCTTCCATCACGGTTTCCGAGAGAGTTGGGTGGGGATGGATGGTCAACGAGACATCGCTGGCGAGTGCGGCCATCTCGATCGCGAGCACGCCTTCCGCGATCATCTCTCCTGCACCTGCGCCCACGATGCCGACCCCGAGCACCCGCTCGGTCTGCGGATCGAGTATCAGCTTCGTCATCCCTTCCGGACGGTCGAGAGTGATCGCGCGACCCGATGCAGCCCAGGGAAACTTCGCGACCTTGATCTCGCGGTTTTCTCTTTGCGCCTGAGTTTCGGTCAGGCCACACCATGCCACTTCCGGATCGGTGAAGACGACCGCCGGGATCGCATTGGGCTCGAAGGCGACCTTGTGACCGGCAATCGCTTCGACCGCCACCCGGCCTTCATGGGACGCCTTATGGGCGAGCATCGGTTCGCCGACTACATCGCCGATCGCGTAGATCGATGGGTCGTCGGTTTGCAACTGCTTGTTCACCTGAATGAAGCCACGCTCGCCTGCTTTTACACCAGTCTTCTCTAGTCCCGGAATCTCGGCGTTTGGTTTGCGTCCCACAGACACCAGCACGCGATCAAAAACTTTCTCCTGCTCGCTGCCGTCTTGCGCTTTGAGCTTCCCGCGAATTCCATTGCCTTCATCCTTCACCGACGCGACCGTCGTGTTCAGGAGAATGGAATCGAACATTTTTTCCAGCCGCTTATGCAAAGGAAGAACCAGGTCGCGATCGGCGCCGGGAAGAAGTCCGGGCAGCATCTCCACCACCGTGACGCGCGTGCCCAGAGCGGCATACACGGACCCAAGTTCGAGTCCGATGTATCCACCTCCGACCACCAGAAGGGTTCCCGGGATGTCTTCCAGATTGAGGCCTCCGCTGGAGTCCATCATGCGTGGTGTGTCGAGCTTCAACGCGGGCACCACTGCCGGCCGCGAACCGGTCGCGATTACGATGCGATCGAAGGCAAGGCTTTCTTCCGAACCATCCGTCTTCGTAACCCGCAGCGTGGTGGAGTTCTCAAACGCCGCGCGCCCCTGCACATACTTGACCTTGCGCTGCTTCGACAGCACACCCAAGCCGCCGGTCAGCTTCTTGACGACGTTCTCTTTCCAGGAGCGTAAGCGCGCCAGATCAATCTTAGGCGCGGCGAATTCGATTCCCCAATCCTTCGCCTGATGGGATTCCTCCAGCAGTTTGGCGACATGCAGAAGCGCCTTGGACGGGATACAGCCGCGGTACAGGCAAACTCCTCCGGGATTGAGTTCCGGATCGATGAGCGTTACGCTCATGCCAAGATCGGCGGCGAGAAATGCGGCGGCATATCCTCCGGGACCGCCGCCAATGACTGCTATGTTCAGGGATTGATTATCTGACATGTGAATGAAAACAGTTTCTAGTTTCGTGTTTCGAGTTTCGCCCAGGAAGTACTTCGAGAACTCGGTATCTAACCCCGAAACTTGAAGCCCGAAACTTGAAACTGTTGCTACCCCTGGACTGACAACAAGAATGGCTGCTCGAAGGCTTCGGCGATCCAGCGCAGGAAGCGCGCGGCATCGGCCCCATCGATCAGGCGATGATCGTACGACAGCGAAAGCGGCAGAATCAGGCGCGGCTCAAATTTCCCGTTGATCCATTCGGGTTCGATGCGGGAGCGCGATAAGCCCAGAATCGCAACCTCGGGATAATTCACAATCGGGGTGAAACCGACTCCGCCGATTCCCCCGAGATTGGTGATCGTGAAGGTTCCGCCTTCCATATCGCCAGAGGCAAGTTTCTTCTCCCGTGCTTTCTTCGAAAGCTGCGACAACTCAACCGCAAGCTCGACGATGTTTTTCTTGTCCACATCGCGAATGACCGGAACGAGCAATCCGCGATCTGTGTCGGCTGCCACTCCGATGCTGATGTACTGCTTGTAGACGATTTCTTCTTTCTCGATATCGATACTCGCATTGAATTGCGGGAACACCTTCAGGGCCGCGGCGCATACCTTGAGTGCGATGGCGGTGACCGTCATTTTTCCGCCGGCTTCCTCAGCCTTGGGAGCAAAGCGCGCACGCAGTTGCTCAAGTTCGGTGATGTCGGCCCGATCATGTTGTGTGACGTGGGGAATCGTGTTCCATGCTTCAGCGAGGTGCTCGGCGGTCTTGCGGCGAACTCCGCGCATGGACACGCGTTCAATGTCTCCCCATTTGCCGAAATCCGGAAGCTGCGGTTGCGCGAAGTGTCCCGCTCGCGGAGTGGCAGCCGCACTGGTAGCCGCCGAAAGAAGAGATTTGGCGTATGCCTTTACATTCTCTTCGCTGATGCGGCCGCCAGGTCCGGAGCCCTTCACTTCATAAATATCAACGCCGAGCTCGCGTGCCAGCCGCCGCACGTGAGGCGCCGCCGGTATTGCCTGGCGATGCTCCGTGCCTGCGACCTTTCCCAACTGAGCGGGCATGCTGAACTGCGCAGGGACTTGCTGCGGTTGATCGGGAGGGAGTGCTTGTTCTTCTGTCTTCCCCTCAGCACGGATCGCCGCCTGGAACGCGAGTCGGGCCCCGTGCTGTCCGGAAACGTGTTCGACCGGCGCATTCCGCGGACGGGCAGGAGCAACGGCAGCCGCGGCGCCTTCCAACGTAAAGATCACCTGCCCCACCTTGATCTTCTCGCCTTCTTTGACTTTGACGTCCTTCACCATTCCAGTGACAGAGGAAGGCACTTCGACGACAGCTTTGTCGGTCTCCAACTCCATCACGGGCTGCCCTTCAGAAACCTTGGTGCCCGCTGAAACCATCAAGCGCACCAGATCGCCTTGCGAGATGTTCTCACCAAGTTCGGGAAGCTTGAATTCGCCTCCTCCGGATGTCGCTGGCTCGGACGGCGCTGTGGGCTGCGCTTTTTGCTCCGAGGCAGTCTCTTTCCGCGCTGGCGTGGGGACCGATTTTTGTTCGCTGGGTGTGGCTGCTGGGGCAGGTGCAGCCGCTGCGGCAGTTGCGGCGGGAGCTTTGGCCTCCGCGCCATCCACCGTGAAGATCACCTGGCCGACCTTGATCTTGTCGCCTTCTTTCACGCGAATTTCCTGCACGGTTCCGCTGACCGAGGATGGGACCTCGACCACCGCTTTGTCGGTTTCCAGCTCCATCACGGACTGGCCGGTATTCACGGTTGCGCCCGGCGCAACCATCAGGCGCACCAGGTCGCCTTGTTCTATGTTTTCTCCCAGTTCTGGAAGCTTGAATTCAATCACCGCTCAGTCCTTTATGGTTGTCTTTTGTGCTTGACGTCTGCGATTCATAGATCAGAGTTAGCTGACCGCCGGATTCGGTTTCTCCGGTTTGATTCCCAATTCCTGCACGGCGCGCTTGACCACGTCAGTACCGATCTTCTTCTCGCGGGCAAGGGCTCCGAGCGTGGCAAGCACGATGTGCTTGGCATCCACTTCGAAGAAGTCCCGCAGCGCGGCCCGATTCTCGCTGCGGCCGAAGCCATCCGTTCCCAGTGAAACCAGTTGCCCCGGCACCCACTTGCCCAGGCTTTCCGGCAATATCTTCATGTAGTCGGATGCCGCCACGAACGGTCCTTGCGCGTCCTTCAAAGTCTGGGTCACGTACGGCACTTTCGCAGCTTCGCCCGGATGGAGCATGTTCCAGCGCTCGCAGTCGTTCGCATCGCGGTAAAGCTCTTTGTAGCTGGTCACGCTCCACACATCGCAAGACACGCCGTATTTCTCTTCCAGCACCTGCGCCGCCTTCAACACTTCGAACATGATCGTGCCGCTGCCCAGCAGTTGTGCCCGCAATTTTGCGTCGGACTTGGTCGACGCCTTAAAGCGATACAGACCTTTCAGCACCCCTTCGCGAACGTTACCTTCCGCAGGCATGGCGGGCATCGGAAGCGGCTCGTTGGTGACTGTCAGATAGTAGAAGATCGATTCCCCATCGACGTACATGCGCTTGATGCCATCCTGAATGATCAGTGCGATTTCATAGGCGAAGGCCGGGTCATAAGCATGTAGGTTCGGAACCGGTAGAGCCAGCACATGGCTGTGTCCGTCCTGATGCTGCAGGCCTTCGCCAGCCAGCGTGGTACGGCCGGCGGTGCCTCCAATCAGGAAGCCGCGGCAGCGCATGTCGGCTGCCGCCCAGATCAGATCGCCAATGCGCTGGAACCCGAACATGGAGTAGTAAATGAAGAAGGGAATCGTGTTGATGCCGTGATTGGCATACGCGGTTCCGGCGGCGATGAACGAACACATCGAGCCCGCTTCGGTGATGCCTTCTTCGAGAATCTGCCCGTTCTTGGCTTCCTTGTAATAGAGAAGTGTGTCCATGTCGACAGGCTCGTAGTTCTGGCCGACGCTGGAATAAATACCGACCTGCCGGAAGAGAGCTTCCATACCGAACGTGCGCGCCTCATCCGGCACAATGGGAACGACGAGCTTGCCCTGTTCCGGGTCGCGCAGCAGCTTGGCCAGCAATCGGACGAACACCATGGTGGTCGAAACGTCGCGGCCATCGGTGCCCTTGTGGAATTCTTCAAAGTGAGAATCCGGGAATGGCTTCAGCGGAGTGGCGCGTTGTTTACGCTGCGGCATATATCCGCCAAGTTGCTGGCGGCGTGCCTGCATGTATTTGATTTCCGAGCTGTCGTCCGCAGGGCGATAGAAAGGTGCCTCGTGAAGTTCGTCATCCGGGATAGGGATACCGAAGCGGGAGCGGAACAATTCCAACTCGTCTTCGTTCAGCTTTTTCTGCTGGTGGGTGATGTTTTTGCCTTCGCCCGCCTCGCCCAGACCGTATCCCTTGATCGTCTTGGCCAGAATGATAGTGGGCGCGCCGGTGTGATCGACAGCGGCGCGGTAAGCCGCATGGACTTTAATGGGATCATGTCCGCCGAGGCGCATGCGAGCCAGTTGCTCGTCTGACAGATGCTCGACCATCTTGAGCAGCCGTGGATCGCTGCCGAACAGGTTCTGACGGAAGTAGGCTCCGCTCTCCACGAAATACTTCTGGTACTGCCCATCGCTGATCTCGCCCAACCGCCGCACCAGCAGGCCATCGCGGTCGTTCTGGATGAGCGAGTCCCAGTCCGTTCCCCAAACCACCTTGATTACGTTCCAGCCGGCTCCGCGGAAAATCGCTTCCAGTTCCTGAATGATTTTGCCGTTGCCGCGCACTGGCCCGTCCAGTCGCTGCAAGTTGCAGTTGACCACGAAGATCAGGTTGTCGAGCCGCTCGCGGGAAGCCAGCGTAATGGAGCCTAACGACTCCGGTTCATCCATTTCGCCGTCGCCCAGAAAGGCCCAGACCTTGCCGCCAGTCGACTGCTTCAATCCGCGATCCTCAAGATACTTGATGAAGCGCGCATGGTAGATCGCCTGGATCGGCCCTAGTCCCATGGAGACGGTGGGGAACTCCCAGAAGTCGGGCATGAGCCAGGGATGCGGGTAAGAACTGAGTCCTCCCCCCGGCTTCAGTTCGCGGCGGAAATTCTGCAGTTTCTCCTTCGAGATCCGGCCTTCCAGATATGCCCGCGAGTACATTCCGGGCGCGGCATGGCCTTGGAAATAGACGATATCGCGGTCGCCATTTTCCGTCTGCGCACGGAAGAAATGGTTAAAAGCAACCTCATAGAGCGTGGCGGCCGAGGCGAAGGTGGAGATATGGCCCCCAATTCCTTCCTGAATTTTATTCGCGCGGACCACCATGGCCAGCGCATTCCAGCGCACCAGGCTCTTGATGCGGCGTTCCATTTCCTGGCTTCCCGGAAACGGAGCCTGCTGCCTGGCGGGAATTGTGTTCTGGTACGGAGTGGTCGCGGTAAAAGGCAGATTGACGCCGGCTTCGCGGCGCGCATGCAACGCCAGTTGCTGCAGCAGTCGGCCGGCGCGATTCGGGCCGCCATGCGAAAGAACATAATCCAGGGAGTCCACCCACTCCCGTGTTTCCAACACTTCTAGACCGTCAGTTTCGGTTTGAGCCACTTCTGATTTTCCCCCAGAGGAATGCTTGACCTTCCATCATATTCAATTGCGCGAATTTTTGCTGCAGCTGCCAGCCGTAGAGCCGTAGCTTGCTACGGCTCTACGGAGGGTTTCGGTGATTTAGAATGCCTTGCGGTTGGTTTTGCGCTGGGGAGGACCCTATGCTGCGCATCGTCCTGATACTGCTGGTCGTGATCGTGGTGGTGCTGCTGGTGCCGCGCTTGCTGTCGCATTCGGTAACGCCATCCGTGGGCAGCGACGCTCCTCCGTTCACTCTGCCTTCTCAGGAAGGCACGCCGGTAAGTCTGAGCGATTTTCGTGGCAAGTGGGTCGTGCTCTACTTCTACCCCAAGGACCAGACACCCGGCTGCACGCGGGAAGCTCACAATTTTCAGGCCGATCAGTCCAAGTATGCCGAGCGCCAAGCGGTGATCTTAGGTGTAAGTGTAGATAGCGTCGATTCCCACAAGAAGTTCTGCGCCAAGGAAGGTCTGAATTTCAAGCTGCTGGCTGATACCGCACATACGGTTACTAAGGCGTACGGCTCACTCACCAATCTCGGGGTCGCGAAATTCGCCTCGCGACATAGCTTCCTGATCGACCCTAATGGGAAGATCGCGAAGGTTTACACCAGCGTTGATCCCGCCCATCATAGCGCCGAACTTTTGGACCAACTCCATCAACTCCAGACGAGTGGCGGGAGCGCCCTCGCCCGATAACAGCATTGCGCTGGCAAAGTAGAAAACTCCCAACTGCCCTATACAAACAATTCCTTGCAGACGGCTGCGCCAGAGAGGCTCGCGATGACCAATGACTTTCCTCGTTTTGATCTAACCGGTCAAGTGGCATTAGTCACGGGCGCTGCCCGCGGACTCGGCCGCGCTATTTCGCTCGCCCTCGCGCATGCGGGCGCCGATGTCGCCCTCGGCTTGCGAGACAAGAACACCGGAGGGGAACTAGCAAAAAAGATCGAAGCCCTCGGCCGGCGAGCATTGCCTTTGCAGATGGATATGACACAACTGGATCAGGTCTCCCGCGCGGTGGAAGACACGGCTGCCCAATTCCGCAGTCTCGACATCCTCGTAAATAACGCCGGCGTGGCGCCCGAAAACCCCGCCGAAAATGTGCGGGAGCAAGATTTCGATTTGACTCTGGCCGTCAATCTAAAAGGGACATTTTTTGCCAGCCAGGCCGCTGGGCGGTTGATGATTCGGCAAAACCGCGGATGCATCGTCAATATGAGTTCGCAAGCCGGCTTCGTTGCTCTCCCGACGGAATCCGTTTATTGCATGACCAAGGCCGCCCTTGCGCACCTGACGAAGTGTCTCGCGGTCGAATGGGGTAAATACAACATCCGAGTCAACGCGGTTGCACCGACATTCATCCACACTCCCGGTACGGAGTCGGCGCTGGCAGACCCGGCGTTCCGGAACGACGTGACCGAGCGCATCGCGGCACTTCACCGTATTGGCGAGCCCATGGACGTAGCCGGGAGCGTAGTGTTCCTTGCGTCTCCCGCCGCATCATTGATTACCGGCCATACCCTACTCATCGATGGAGGCTGGACCGCCAGATAACTCGGTGCCCCTGGGACAGAGTCGTACACTAGCTGCATGGTGTCCGCGGCACAGAATCGTCTCGAGGAACCCAGCGGGCGCTACCGCTTTCCTCCCGGGTTTCAGCGCAATCTTATGTGGCTTGTGCTGCGCCGCTTGCGGCCTGCCAATCCCATCCACCTGTTCCAGCACCTGGCCGGAGAATACGGCGACATCGCGCACTACAAAATCGCCTGGAACCACATCGTCTTTCTCAATCATCCGGAATACATTCGCGAAATCCTGGTGGTGCAGAACGACAATTTCATCAAAGAGCGCACCGTGCAGCGCTCGAAGATGCTGCTGGGCGAAGGCATGATCACGGCGGAAGGCGCGCAGCATCGCGCGCAGAGGCAAGTGGCGCAACCGGCATTTCATCGCCAGCGCATTCCGCAGTATGCCAGCACCATGATTCAGGAAACGGTGCGAATGCGGGGCCGCTGGCGCGACGGCGAACAGCGGGACATCGCCATTGACATGATGCACCTCACGCTCAACGTGGTCGCCAAGACGCTATTTGCAACCGATCTGGGCGACGAAGTCGATGAACTGGCCGATGCCATCAATCGCATCATGGGCCTGTACAACTTCCTGATCATGCTTCCGGCGGCGGAATGGCTGGTGCACGTGCGGCCTCCGGGGCTGGCGGCATTCGTCCGCGCTCGCCGGCGCATCGACGCCGTTGTGTATCGCATGATCGAAGCTCACCGGCGCGAGCATTCGGATACTGGCAGCTTGCTCGATCTCATGCTGGCCGAATCGCCCGACCACAGCCCCGGGTCGGAACGGTATCTCCGCGATCAGGTCATAACGATCTTTCTGGCAGGATACGAAACCGTCGCGAACGCCCTGTCCTGGACCTGGTATTTGCTTTCGCAGAATCCTGAATGCGAACAACGTTTTCACGACGAGGTTGATGCCGAACTCGCGGGTCGCCAACCCGCGTACGACGACCTGCCCCGCTTGCGCTACGTGGGAATGGTAATGGCGGAATCCATGCGCCTCTATCCCCCGGCCTGGGCGATGGGCCGCTATGCACGAAACGACTTTCGGTTGGGGGATTTCTTTTTACCGGCGAAAACCACGGTGCTGATGAGCCAGTTCGTCATGCATCGCGATCCCCGCTTCTTTCCCGATCCCTTGCGATTCGATCCCGAGCGATTCAGCCCCGAGGCAAAGACCAGGCTTGCGAAATTTACCTACTTCCCCTTCGGAGCGGGCGTTCGTCAGTGCATCGGCGAGTCTTTCGCGTCGATGGAAGGCGCGCTCTTGCTCGCCACCATCGGCCAAAAATGGAAATTGAAGTTGCTGCCGGGACACCCTG
Source organism: Candidatus Sulfotelmatobacter sp. (assembly GCA_025928375.1). Taxonomy (GTDB): domain Bacteria; phylum Acidobacteriota; class Terriglobia; order Terriglobales; family Acidobacteriaceae; genus Sulfotelmatobacter. The sequence goes on along the minus strand of JAICJP010000040.1, from coordinate 77 downwards.
TGGAACCGGAACCCTTGATTACGCTCCGACCGAAATACGGGATGCGAATGCTGGTGCAAGCTCGCGAAAAGATCTGA
>JAICJP010000385.1 GCA_025928375.1 Candidatus Sulfotelmatobacter sp. | reverse complement strand
GCTACCGTGGAGTATCGCGGCAACGGGACCATGGTATCTCCGTGGCCGCCGAGCACAAACGCAGTGACGTTTTCCACGCTCACTTTCAGTTCATCGGCAATGAAGGCTCGGAAGCGAGCTGAGTCCAACACTCCCGCCATGCCAATGACACGCTCGCGTGGGAATCCGCTGAGTTTGTACGCAGCTTGCGCCATGGCATCGAGCGGATTCGAAACGATGATCAGAATGCAGTTCGGCGAATTCTTCACCACTTCCCCGACCACTGCCTTCATGATGTTGTAGTTGGTATTAAGCAAGTCGTCGCGGCTCATTCCCGGCTTGCGTGGGATGCCCGCGGTGATGACCACGATGTCAGAGTTGGCGGTGTCTTTGTAATCGTTGGTCCCGCTGACGTAGGAATCGCGTTTCTCAATCGGCATGGCTTCGAGCAGATCGAGTCCCTTGCCTTGCGGCACGCCCTCAATGATGTCGATGAGAACGACGTTCGCAAGCTCTTTACTGGCAATCCAGTGTGCCGCAGTTGCGCCTACGTTGCCGGAGCCCACAATCGTGACTTTCTTCCGCATAATTTCCTCTTTCTAAAATGGCAAACTTTTAACACAGAGGGCACGGGGTCTCACACAGGAGCCGCCTCCGTCTCCCCTGGGGTGAATATGCTTCATCGGGCTTCGGCCAGCACTCCCGCTCCCATATTTTCAATCACAGCGGTGGCAAATTCGCTGGTTTTCACTTTCGTTGCGCCGGGCATCAGGCGCTCGAAGTCATATGTCACTTTCTTCTGGTCGATGGTCCGTTCCATGCTCTGTTCGATCAGATCGGCGGCCTCATTCCAGCCCAGGTGGCGGAACATCATGACCCCTGACAAAATCACCGAACCGGGATTGATCACATCTTTGTCGGCATATTTGGGAGCGGTGCCGTGCGTCGCCTCGAAAATCGCATAGCCGTCGCCAATGTTTGCTCCCGGAGCAATCCCCAGTCCGCCCACCTGCGCCGCGCACGCATCGGAAATGTAATCGCCGTTCAGGTTCGGGGTCGCCAACACGGAATACTCGTCCGCGCGCGTCACCACCTGCTGGAAGATGGAATCGGCAATGCGGTCGTTGATCATGATCTTCTTCTTCCACGCGCCGTTGCCGTGCGTTTTGCCAATCGCGTCCAGCACATCTTTGACTTCCTTTTCCACCGACTGGCGGAAGGCCGGCGGCGCGAACTCCATTCCCGGCTCGATCATCTCCGCATTCTGAGCGACCGTCAGGTTCGGGTTCTTGTCTCTATTGTCGAGGATCCAGCTCTCACGCTCCGTTACGATTTGCTCGCGGAATTCCTGCACGGCAATCTCGTACCCCCACTTGCGGAACGCTCCCTCCGTGAACTTCTGGATGTTGCCCTTGTGAACCAGCGTGACGGTCTTGCGTCCCGATTCCATGGCGTGCTGTATCGCCATCCGAACCAGCCGTTTCGTTCCAGTAATAGACATGGGCTTGATCCCCACTCCCGAGTCGAGGCGAATCTGCTTCTTGCCGCCCTTGAGCATGTCTTTGTTTAGGAATTCGATCAGCCGGGCGCATTCCGGAGTTCCCTGCTCCCATTCCACCCCGGCGTACACGTCTTCGGTGTTTTCCCGGAAGATCACGATATCCATCCGCTCCGGATGCTTCACCGGAGAGGGTACGCCGCGGTAATACTTCACCGGGCGTACGCAGGCATAAAGATCCAGAATCTGACGCAGCGCAACATTCAGCGATCGGATGCCGCCGCCCACCGGCGTGGTTAGCGGGCCTTTGATGGCGACCCGGAACTCGCGAATAGCATCGACACTGTCGTCCGGCAGCCAGTTGTCGAACTTTGCCTTTGCTTTTTCTCCGGCAAATACCTCATACCATGCGACTCGCCGTTTCCCTTTGTAGGCCTTCTCCACGGCGGCATCAAAAACGCGGCGCGAGGCTTTCCAAATGTCGCGGCCGGTGCCGTCGCCTTCGATAAAAGGAATGATTGGGTTGTCCGGAATTTCGTACTTGCCGCCCGAGTATCCAATCTTTTTTCCGTCTGCGGGGACGGCAATCCCGTTATAAGAGCCGGCCATCGAGAACCTCCGCTATGAGCGCCTTGGATGATGATTTGAAAAACTCACAATTATATAGGCTTGCCTGCACCTGGACACGGTGGGGTTGCCATTTCTCTGATTGATGTTCAGAACAGGGCACAGCAAGGATCACAGGTGCTCTATGCAAAGCCTCTGTGCGGCGCTGCGAACGACGGTGAAAGTTATGTCATAATTCCTGCGATCGATTGGGGCTCTGGAGGTTTTATGGGCTTTCTGCATTCCCTGGCCGTTCGCCTTTCGCTCAGCGCTTTGCTATTTGCCAGCCTGTCCGGGGCGGCATTTGGCGTCAGCCCCCACGAACGCACGCAATTCGGCCATGACATCTCGGTGGGAGCCAATGAGGAAGTCGCAGAAGTGACTTGCTTTGGCTGCAATGTGCGCGTACGCGGCAAGGTTCAGGGCGACGCCACGGTTTTCGGCGGAAGCATTCTGGTCGAGGATCAGGGCCAGGTCGGGGGAGACACGACCTCCTTTGGGGGCGATATCCGCCTCGATAAAGGTTCCAAAACTGGTGGGGACGTGACCGTCTTTGCGGGCCGCCTTCACCGCGATCCGGCCGCGACGGTCGACGGAGACGTCACGGCTTTCAGCGGTTCCCTGTGGCTCGTCCTGGTTTTTGGTTTGCCATTGGTGTTGCTGGGCGCATTCATCGCCCTGATTGTCTGGCTCATCTGGCGCCTGACTCATCCAGCGATGCCGGTGACGGCGTAGATACGAATACGTTACCAACGCCGCGTCCCAAACGTCTTACGCACCCCCACGGTCATGTAGCGTCCCCAGGGGCCGTTATTACCCAAATCGGCGAGGCCTAAGTACTTGTCCCGCGAACCCAGCCGGTCAAACAGAAAGTGCTGGGTCACCCGAAACTCGAATCCCTTGTTGAGATAGATTCCCGCTCCCCAGGAGTGCTCAATACCAATCGGATCGAAGGACCAGGTGTACAACGTCTTGGGAACTGTCTTACCGAAAAGAAACGTAGGTGCACCATAAACCATGAAGCGGCGCAGGGGACCCTTCCCAAACGGACGCACCTCCAGGATCCCAGAGAGCATGTATCGCGCGAACATGCTGCAGGGAGCATTGACACCCCCGTACTGCCCAGCATTTCCTCCGCAAAGGTTAGGGTCAATCTCGTTATGCGGCGGCGCCACATCAAACTGAGCCCATCCCCAAAGCATGTCCCGCGGGAAGAACATGCGCTCGTTCGGATCGGCGGCTTTCCACGTGCCATACGAGCTCTTCTCCTCTTGCACCGTCGAGGGTGACGAGACTTGCGCCCCCGCGCTGGAGATCAGTGCTAAGACCACTACCATCCACGGCCACTTTCTCATGTCACCTCCGATGGGCTTTGAGACGGAACAGACCATTCGATCCCGCTATGCGGCAAGGCTGTTCAAAGCGAAACTGCAGGCTAGAGCGCAATATTCTAACGCGGCCATTGCGCCGTGGACCGTGTTGTCGATGGTTCAGTGGGCTTCAGTTCGGGAAACGAATTCACCGGGCGCAGAAGAGCTTCTTCCAGAATTCATATCCCATGACTCTGTTTCTTCCATTCATAGTACGTTCACATTAGTAGCGAAGGCGCTAAATGTCAGAAAAGCAAAGGTATTACCGTTTGGCTGAAGGATTGCACTTTCCGCAGTACAGCAAGACCAGGGAACCTTATGCCACAAGAGATTTCAGTCTCGTATCAAGCGATCAAGAGCAAAGTTTATCGGCTTATCGACGCCCTAGTGGTTGGGGAAAAGAGCGAGGCCGAAGTGCAGGAGTCAGTCCGGCGATGGTGGTCCCTGATCCACCCGGCGGACCGGCCGATAGCGCAGAAGTATCTGCTCATGATCCTGGGGCGCTCCAATGACGCTCTGGGCGCGATGGGAGCGGAGTTGCTCTCTGTGAGCGGGGGCGATACGCGCCAGGCACAATTCAGTGACTCTGCCCTATCGAACAAGCGCGTGCGGCTGGTGGAGCGCATGATGAAAGACACCTCGGTGCGCACCGCCGTCTAAGCGACTGATCGCGAGAACATACCCCAGAAGACCTCCGGAATGCTACTGTCTCTGCGGCACTTCGATAGCCGCTAGATATCGTAGTAGAGAGCAAACTCGTAGGGATGCGGCCTGGCTCGGACTGCCTCCACCTCTTTCGAGCGCTTGTAATCGACGTAGGTTCGCAGTAACTCTTCGGTAAACACGTC
>JAICJP010000119.1 GCA_025928375.1 Candidatus Sulfotelmatobacter sp. | reverse complement strand
GTGGGCGCGTAGCTCAGTTGGTAGAGCAATGCCCTTTTAAGGCATGGGTCGCAGGTTCGAATCCTGCCGCGCTCACCAGAATCACCGCAGTAATGTTTCGGCAGGTTGAGTTCAGGCCCGCCGGACACCGCGAACGGCTGAAACTCTCGCTTCTAAGCTGTTGCGGTAACCTCCCGCCTCGGCTCAAGGCAAACGACATCAACGACCGGCATAGCTGGGTGGGAATCGCATGGGCTGAGTGGATCTCAACCGAGAACCGCCATCCACCGCTTCGATCACGTACACCTTCTGACCATGGGGCGGTTGACTTTCGGGTCCGACCTTCTTTCTGATGTGGAGGGAATCCATCAGACAAATACATGGGAGATGCTTTGCCCCGAGGCTTTTTTTCTACCGATCTGCATGGCCAGATACAACGCTACGAGAAACTTCAGTCCCGCATTCTTCAGGATCGTCCGGAGGCGCTGTTCCTAGGCGGCGACTTGCTGCCTCGCGCAGGCTTGTCGCGGGTTCAATTCGAAGCTGGAGGGGGCGACTTTGTTCATGATTATCTGGTTCCGATGTTCCGGAAGATTCGGAGTCGAGTAGGCAGCGAGTATCCCGAGGTTTTCTTGATCCCCGGCAATGATGACCCGGGCAGTACCGAAGCCGCCCTTATTGCGGGAGCGGACGAGGGTCTTTGGCATTTCGCACATGAACGGAAGTTTCAGTGGAGAGGTTTCGCCATTTACGGCCTCGCTTACATTCCTCCAACACCGTTTTTACTGAAGGATTGGGAGCGGTACGACATTTCACGTTACGTGCCCGCAGGGAGCGTTTCTCCTGAGGAAGGGATCAGGACCGTAGCGGTGGAGGAGAACGTAGTAAAGTGGAGCACAATCGAGAAACATCTAGCTGCGCTTGTTGGCGATGATTCGCTACACCGGGCAATATGTTTGTTCCATGCACCGCCTTGCGACACACCGCTTGATCGCGCAGCACTGGATGGCCAAATGTGCGAGGAAGTTCCGATCGATGTGCATGTCGGCAGTATCGCGGTACGAAGGTTTATTGAACAGAGGCAGCCGCTGCTTACGTTGCACGGCCATGTGCATGAAGCGGCGCGCCTCACTGGCAAATGGAAAATGGAGATAGGGCGGACCACCTGCATCAACGGCGCGCACGATGGCCCAGAGTTGTCGCTGGTCAGTTTCGATCTGGAATCACCTGCTACTGCGATCCGGGAATTGCTTTAACTCACCGGTCATTTTTCATAGGCAGCTTGCGCGCGGGATCGGTGACGGCATTGACCTTAACGGCGAAGCTGGATCGTTCCTCAATATCGGCATCAGTGATCAGGTGCACATCGAGTAGGCCGTCGCTGCGATAACCCGTGCGCAGGAAGTTAATTTCTGCCAGGCACTGACTCCATCCTTCGAGCCAAAGTAGCAACTCTCCTTTCTGTTGCGCATTACCTTGAAAATGCAGCAGAAGATCGATGTCGCTGGCCGGTCCGGCCGTCGCATTTTTGGTGCTGCCAAACAGGTAGAAAGCGTTGACGCCGAATTGTTGACCATCCAACTCCGCGGCGATTTTCTGTGCCATACGGAATCGCCAACGCCAGTGTTCATTCGGCGCTCGATCTGTGGTGGCACTCTCGGCCGCAAACGAATCGATGTCTTGCTGTGCCGGCGAGAGGAATCCGACTGCCTGTTGCAGATCCGCGTTCATCAGAACACGTAACTTGAGTCCGCCTGTCTGCAGCGGGACATCAATCACTCGTAGTGTCTCCTGCAAGTGTGCGAATTCGGGGAGCAACTCCGGAAGCAGATTGCGGGAACGGCGAAGAAACAAGTCATTGAATGTGGTGCTGGGATCGTCTGGATAGAGCGGCAGATAGCGAATAGAAGCCTCGACCAGATCCTGGAAGAAGTGAGTTCCAAAAGACAATTCCGGAAGATAGTTTCCTTTTTGCCGCGCTACTTCGATCAGCATCGCGCTGTTGTTTATGTCGGAGTAGGTGACCGGCACGCCTAGCTTGATATCTCCGCGACTGCCCCACCGCCCGGGTCCGACCAGCATGAACTGCCGCTTGGGCAACAGCTTATTCAGTTTCCCGACGGCGCGACCAATGTCGAGCATGGCATTCTGATCGGACAGCTGGCTGTATCCCTCGAGATCGACGTACACGATATGAGTGATCACTGGCACTTTGCCGTTAGAGACGAAGTGGCGCGCGGAAAAGATAAGCTTGTCGGGCGGCAGGTTTTGCGGAATCGGAGCCGGCACGCCGTCACCGCCGTAGCTCTGGGGTCTGCACTGCAAAAGATAGAAATCCTTACCATCGTAGGCGAACTCGATATCCACTGGCGTTCCCAAGCGATGTTGGAGCAATTGCAGCAGTTCTCGAATACAAGTCACAAACGGGGTGTGGCGGATCAGTCCTTCGAACGTGAATGCCACCCCTTGCGAGGCGAAATCAGGCAGCGGCCCAATCAGCGGTTCGATGCGATCACGACTAAGAATCGACACCAGGTCGCGAATTTGCGGATAGCTGGCTCCAGCTTCACGGAGAAGCGTGGCCAAATCGACGGTTTCAAACTTATTTTTCTCCAGGTTGATGAGATCGACGCGCTTGGGGGAATACCGGAGAACTTCGTCAGGCGTGACATTGACGCGAAGATTGGGCTGGCCGGGTGCGATCAGCACAGGATAGTCATCCGCCACGCGGTCCACGGCGCGAGTTCCCAGCCCGGGCACGAGACGGATCAGACCATCTTCCCGTTTGATGCGGGCCGACCAACGAAATTCATTATTGCTGAACGCCACGCCGGAACACGCGGGAAGAAAATACTTACCGACCGCCTGGCCCACGACCTCCTGGATCATGATTCCCATCTCTTCATGTACGTCCAGAAGGCCACGCTCGGCGCGGTACTCGGTGGGATCTGGACCGAAGATGGAGGCATACACTTCGGCGACCGCATCCATTAGAGCTGCCAGGCGTTCTTCCTTTGTTCCCCGATTACCCAGGAACAAACTCTTGTACTTGCCCGAGAATGCGGAACCGGGACGATCCTCGAGCAGGCTCGAACTGCGGACGATCAGGGGCACGTCTCCAAGGTCGTCAAGAGCCAGCGCCAAGCCCTTAGCGAACTCCGAAGGAAACGACGAGGTCTTGAAAAGTGCCACCAGGTGCGGATATTCCTGCCGCACCTGTTCGATCTCCATGTACTTGCGGTTGAGCACGTCCTCCAGGTCGTTGTGGTGAACAAAATTCTGGATCCAATCGGAGGTGATGTACCAAGTCTTCGGAACTCTGACCGCACGGAGTAGGTCGCTGGCGTCCGGGGCCTTGTCGATGATCTTTTTGGCGAGGAACAGACCCGCGCTCTTGCCACCCAGTTTGCCGTGACATCCCGGGGGAAAGACTATACGGTCGAGCAGGTCGTAGAAGTCCTGAACGTCGATGAATTTTTTTGCGACGTTGATGAAGGTGAGACTCTCGGAGAAAAAGCGGCGGATTAGGGAGACCCGCAACCCGGTCTGGGTGTAAAGAGAGAGTTCACCCTCCTCCACTCCGATGTGCCGATAACGTTCGAGGCACTCCATTACCTCTCCCAAGGATGTGTCCTGATTTTCGAGAGCCCGGACGAGAAAGCTTGCTTTATCCTCTTTGATCCATCGGGTGACAGAATTGAGGATTTCGCTCTCGCTCATGTGTTGAGCCGCGATGCGAAAGACTTCAGCGGTCAGGTCGCCAGCGCTTCCGAGCAGGCTCTGAGGCAACGGCCGGTTTTCATCACTTACGAGGGTTGGATCGAGTTTCGGGCTGGCGCTGGCTTTCCGCAGAAGTTCCTTTGCCTCTTCCACTCCGCTCCAGCTCAGATGGTTGATTAGTTTGCGCGAGATGCGTTTCAGCAGGGCAGGATCGGTGTCGCGCAAAAACTCCAGGACCACACGCCACTCAGCAGCCGCACTGGCGGTCGCACTGGCTGCGCCCCAGCCTTCGAAGGCAGCTTTCAAGCGGCGCTGCGTCACGGCATTGGCGATTCGATCCGCAATGGTGTCAATCAGCCTGCGCTCTTCCTTGAGAAAGGGGCCTTCGTCGGATCGCGGCAATTCGCGGCGGTAGGAGACCTCGATTGCGCCTACGGCTTCCTGCTGCACAACAATGCTGGCCCTCTGCACCCATGGAGTGGGCAAAAACTCGGGTGCCTGAATTGCAGTTCCTTCAAAGATGATGCGAGCCTGGCAATCGGCGGGGTACTGCCATCCGGGCGGCAATACTTGGATGATGCTGCGGAAGATGTCTTCAAGCGAACGCCCGGAGTGGTTGAGAAGTTCTCCCACCTGATAAAGGCAGTTCAATTCCTTCGCGCGCTCTTGCAGTGCGTGAAGCATGGTCCCGAGTTGATGTTCTTCGGCCTTCACCTTTTTATTCCTGCCATAAGATCACCCCACGGCTAGTGCGTCCATCGATCCGCACAACCAAATTCTTTGCGAGGCGCACGTGACGCACAAGGTCCGTCTCGGAAACTACGGCTTGCTGGTTCAACCAATCCCAATTGATGCCGTGACGGCCTCCGTGGCGCACCATGAAGTAGCTGGCGCCGAAGCTGGACAGATTATGGAAGAAATGTGAGCCTTGGCTCAGTTCCACGTTCATTCCTTGCAGGGTTGCTTCCACGATCGCTCGTGCACCGGAGATCTGGCTCCAATCAACGGGAATACCGAGTGACGGATGCGAACTGCCCCAGCGGCCGAAACCGATCAGGAGGAATCGGCGGTGCTGCGCCTGTAGTTCCTGGTTGATGCGCTCCAGTTGTAGCGCAATGGCCAGGGTCTCAGCAGGGGAGAAGCACTCCGGGCGAACAAAAACGACGTCCTGAATGTCGTCGGCAATGCCATTGCCCATAACCATGTCAGACGCCACGATGGCACGAGTATTTGAGAGATCTTCCGCTGTGACCTCGACAAGTTGATCTGAGACCACCATGGGACGCAGTTGCAGGAATCCCAAGCGCGCCTTCACGGGTTCGAGCGAGCCACCCTGAAGAGTTATGGCGAATTCAATTTCGACTTTTGCATCCGCCGCGTGCTCGGCGGCTTTAAGCAGCGCCTTCACGACTTCGTTCAACGGGAATTGCTCCTGTACCAGCATCGGAGAAAAATCGAGGATCCGCGGACCGTCTGCCCCGATTCCAGGGATGACACGGTCGCGCTCGAAATCGTAGGTTGACGCGAGAAGGTCCAGCACGCCATCACGTTCGGCATCTGAAAGATTCGCTCGCACCAGGTATTCAGTCTCGCTAGTCGGATCGTACGCAGGAGGCCTGCCCATGTTGACCGCCCAGAACTCGGTTTGTGTGCTTTTGATCAACTGTTCCATGGAAGCGAACGGAGGCGGTTTCTTGGGGTGGGCCGGCGAGTACGTCCACCCGATCCCGCCGTCCACGATTGTCTTACCCAAGCCCAGAGCCAGTGTGGCAACCCCCTCTTCAGGACGTGCCGGAGCAATTGGATAAAAATTGTAGGAGCGCGCCACGCCAGAAATCACCGGACAAAATCGATCTCCTCGTCTTTGTCCGACCACCTCCTGAATGATTACAGCCATTTTCTCGTCGCTTAATCGCATGCCGGTCGTACGAATGTAGTCACGCGCTTCGCGGAAGAATGTGGACGCATAGACGAACTTGATGGCCTCCACCAACCGGCGGAATCTTGTGTCAGGATCAGCCTGGTTATTGGGAATCATCTTTGTGGCATACACCCCGGCAAAGGGACGCTCCCGCGCGTCTTCAAGCAAGCTGGAAGAGCGGATGGCCAGTGGAGTCCTCACCTGAACAATGAGGGCCCGCAAATCACCGAGCAGTTCAAAAGGCAGATCGCTTTTCTGGAAGGCATTGGCGATCCGGTCGTCAGACATTTCCTCGAACGGCAACTCAGATAAGCGATTCTGCGAGATGAATTGATCGAAAGGATCTGTCGCGATGACTGCGAGGGTGGGAACTTCGATCTTCAGTCCAGGGAAGGAAGAAGAATCAATGTGTTTTGCAAGCAGATCTTTGATCGAGACCAAGCCGCGGGCCTTTCCACCAATCGCTCCGGTGCCGATCTGAGTGTGGCGGAAGGTGCCGTCCCAGAACTTGCGATCGAACGTGGGCAATTCGATGACAAGAGGTTTGGTGACGGCCATGAATTCCTCACTTCAAATTTAGACCCACCCGCGTTCGTGACAAGCCTTAGCCACGCGGCCGATGGCGATGGCATAGGCAGCATCCCTCATCGACAATGTCTCGCGTCGTGCCAGGTCGGAGACGGCGAAGTAGGCAGATGTCATCTTCACATCGAGCTTTCCCAGGACCTCGTCCTTCTCCCAGAAGTAATTCATGTTGCTCTGCACTTGCTCGAAGTAGCTGCAGGTAACTCCTCCGGCATTGGCTAGAAAATCCGGAATCAGCAGGATGCCACGCTCGCGGATCTGGGCATCGGCTTCGGGCGTGGTTGGTCCATTGGCGCCCTCGGCAATGATGCGGAGGCGAGGGCTCATCCGGTTCACATTATCGCCGGTGATCTGATTTTCCATGGCGGCGGGAATCAGGATGTCGACTTCCTGCTCGATCCACGCGTCGCCGGACAGAACCTCGTAGCCCAAATCGGCGGCCTTGTGCTTGTTGATGCCGCCGAAGTGATCGGTGATCGAGGACAATTGCTGAAGATCAATGCCATCCCGCTTGCGGTAGGTGTAGGCGCACTGGTCGGCCTGATCCCAGCACGCGACGGCAATCACGCGGCCTCCGAGGCGCTGGTAGAGTTCAATGGCGTAATGCGCGACGTTGCCGAACCCCTGCACGGTAGCCTGAGTATTCTCCGGGCGGATGTCCAGTTCTTTCAGTGCCTCGCGCAGGGTGATCACAACGCCGTACCCCGTAGCTTCGGTTCGCCCGAGGGAGCCGCCCAGACCGACAGGCTTGCCTGTGATAAATCCGGGAAAACGGCCGCCATGAATTCTTTCGAATTCATCAAGCATCCAGAGCATGTGCTGGGCATCGGTCATCACGTCGGGTGCCGGAACGTCGATCACGGGACCGACATCGCGGGCTACCTGTCGGACCCAGCCACGGCAGATCTGCTCCTGCTCACGCGCACTCAAATTGTGCGGATCGCAAATGACGCCTCCCTTTGCCCCACCGAGCGGGATATCGACCACCGCACATTTCCAGGTCATCCACATCGATAAAGCGCGCACCGTATCTATGGTCTCCTGCGGGTGGAAGCGGATCCCACCTTTGCCCGGTCCGCGGGCATCATTGTGCTGTACTCGAAATCCTCGGAAAATCTTCACCGTGCCGTCGTCCATCCGCACTGGAATCGCAAATTGATACTCGCGCAATGGGAAACGCAGCAGATCCCGCGTCGCGGGGTCAAGAGTGAGGTATTCCGCCACTCTGTCGAACTGGGCCTGAGCGATCTGGAAAGAATTGAATGGTTTGTGGGATCTGTTGGAAGACTGCGCCGGTTTCGCAGCTTCCTTCCGATCTACAACCGGTTCGGTGGGCGTAGTTGCCATAGATGGGGGCCCTCCTATACACACCGTATTCATTACATTCCGGGTGCAGGGGCGGCGAATGTGATCCTGCGCACATCAGGGCGTGACTGACATGCCGAACTGTCTACTTGATGCGATTCAGTTGGCAGGAGGGTGGAGACTCAGTTGGCGGGTGATTCACGTACGTTAGTACCTCCGGAACCTTGTGATACCTGGAGGAGCGCACTTCGGGGCGACCTTAGGCGGAGTCGGAGTCAACTCTTCCCAGCATTCGCGCCGATAGCTATTGTCTCTTGGTGTAGGCGGCCAAGTCCCTAAATAAACACTTCACCTGGCAACGCGGTCAAGGTGCGGCTGGCGAGAGTGTTCTGCACTACACGTCCGCGCGAGGGATCGCTGGTGCTGAGGTCCAGCTGTTTCCGCTCCATTCGCATCTGGAGGGTGCGTTCGATACTCCTCAGGTCTGGAATGTCGGCGGCGGTCACGATGGTGGAAGCGCAACCCTCGGATCCGGCTCGTCCCGTACGGCCTACGCGATGGATAAAATCTTCCGCCATCTTGGGCAGGTCGTAGTTGATGACGTGAGCGACGTCGTCGATGTGCAAGCCGCGGGCTGCCACGTCGGTAGCCACTAGCACACGATAGCGACCTTCCTGGAATCCCAGTAGGGCGCTATTGCGCTGCGACTGCGAGCGGTCGCCGTGAATCATCGCGGTATTGAAGCCGTCGCCCACCAACTCTTTCGCGACCCGTTCGGTGCCACGTTTGGTGCGAGCGAAAATGAGGGTCTGACCTTCCTGCGACTCGAGCAACTGCCGCAGTGTGGACATCTTCGCGTCGGGCCGAACTTCATAGGCTCTCAGTTCGACGCTCGCAGCAGGCTTCAGGACGGAGCCCAACGCGATCCGCACGGCCTCCCGAGTGCAGTCCTGGACCAGGCGCGCTACTGAATGCTCCATCGTGGCGGAAAAGCAGAGGGTCTGGCGGCTCCTGGGAAGGATATCGATGATCCGCTGGATGGCGGGCAAGAAGCCCATATCCAACATGCGATCGGCTTCATCGAGCACCAGGATTTTGATCTGCGATAAGTCCACCAGCCTTCGGGAAATTAGGTCCTGCAGGCGTCCGGGGGTGGCGACGATCAGGCGGGCGCCCTTGCGCAAAGCCTGAATCTGCACGTTCTCCGATAGGCCGCCGACAATCAGGACGGCATTGGGAAGCCGCTTGCTGCGTAGCTGCTCATATTGCTCGTGCACTTGCATGGCGAGTTCGCGGGTGGGCAGCAACACCAGCGCGGCTGGCTGGCGCGAGCCTTCCTGGTTCAGCATCTCGATTACGGGAATCAGGAACGCCAGCGTTTTTCCGGTTCCGGTTTGGGCGGTACCAATCACGTCTTTGCCCTCAAGGGCAGGCTGGATCGCGCGCTCCTGGATCGGCATTAATTGGGTAAATTGAGCTGCCGCCAACTTCTGCTGCAATGCAGAGGACAAGGGCAGTTCGGCAAATGTGGTCATGTTTCGTTCGTTCTTTCTGGAGGGCGCCGGGTATGTACACTTCGGTTAAGAGCGTCTACGCCGCTCGCACTCATTTTGAGTTTTGGCGCTGAATAAAACGGCGGGCAGGAAAGGCGGAGATGAATCTGGTCTAAAGGACCACCGCGTCACGAGCAAACCGTGGTAAATGCGTCAAAGACAGTATAACAGACCGAGTGTTTCGCAGTGCCAAGGGCGAGGGGTTCGCCTCAGGAACAGAGTGGGGCGGTCAGGCGGTTGGGCGAAATGGGATTCATTTGCCAAGCCTCGAGAACTCCACCTTCCAGGCTTCCTTCCAGCGCAATCCCCAGAGGACCGGCGGGGATTTGATAGATCCTCGCAGTGATAAAGGTGGTTTCGTTGGCGTGGATTTCGAGGACTGATCCGTCAATGAACATGTGGAGGTGAACGCGCGTGCCGGAGAGGGGCGCCGTAATTTTGCCGATACGAAGCTCGCGACCGGCGGGTCCGCTTGAGCAAGTGATGACGGCGAAGTCTTGGTTATTGGAGTGAAGGCGCAGGATGAAGCTGTCGGATTTGGGTTGCAATTGGAGATCGAGTTCGGCGGCGAGATCGTGGATGAGGACTCGTTCGATTTCTTTTCCGTGCGCGCGAATATGGCGGCCTCGGAGAATCCTGGCTGCCGGTGCAATTTCAGTTTGAAGTTCATTCCGCGGAGTTAACGAGAGCACACGAGGTAGAGACATCATGCCGGCCCATCCGGCGGCGATCAACTCGGCATCCGGGCGAGCTTCCGGAATCCACCCCCAGAGGATGCGGTTGCCGTCGCGGTCGAGCATGGTTTTGGCGGCGTAGTACGAACCCCAATCGACGACTCCTTCTTTTTCTGGCGTGAAGCGCTGGTCCGCGTACGTTCCAACTTTCCAGCGAACTTTTCCCATCGTGGAGATCAGCAGTACATGCTTGTTGCCGAGCGGGAAGAAGTCCGGACATTCCCACATGTCGCCGGTATCCACAGGATTGGTCAACGTCTTTCCGCTGGGGACACTCTCAAGCAGTGGATGAAGGTAAGTCCACTGTCGGAGATCGGGAGACGTATAAAGAAGGATGGCGCCGCCTTTGCCGCGGATGCCCGAACCCACGATCAGCATCCAGCGGCCGGCTTCGCGCCACAGGCATGGATCGCGGAAGCCAGTCACTTCGAGACCAGGCGGAGGAGTTGCAATGACGGGTTGCGGGAGCTTTTTCCAGGTACGCAGATCGTCATCGGCGGCCACGGCGAGACATTGCGTTTCGCGCCAGGTGTGGACTCCGTCCTTGAGCGTCGCTTCTGTTGGCGTCTGCGGAGGTTGCACTCCGGTGTAAATCACTGTGGGCTTGCCGTTATCGAGGACTGCGCTGCCGCTGAAGACGCCATCCTGGTCGGGGCCGCCGGGAGTGGGGGAGAGAGCGATGGGCTGGTGCTGCCAGTGAATCATGTCGTCGCTGGTGGCGTGGGCCCAATTCATGTTGCCCCAGACGGCGGCTTGCGGATTGTACTGGTGGAACATGTGGTATCGGCCCCGGTAGAAGATTGGACCGTTGGGATCGTTCATCCAGTTGCAGGCGGGGAGTAGATGATATTGAGGGCGGAGCGGATCGGAATAGAGCTTGCGGCAGAGTTCCGAATTCTGATCGGCGACGCCTGGGCAGAGGCCGGAGAGCGCGGTTGCGGCCGACAGTTGCATGAATGTGCGTCGTGAGATGGTCATTGCAGAAGAATAGAGCGGGCAGTCCGCAGTGTTCCCGACGTGAATATACACCCGCTTCGATATAATGGCGATCAAGCCGGACCCAGTTCATTCAGCGAACATCCTCATCCATCGTGTTCCCTAGATTCTTCAAATTGGTCCTAATCGTTCTGCTTCTGAGCGCGGCAGAAAATGTGGCTCGCGCGCAGGTGGCTCCGTCAACGAAATCGAGGGGGCAGAGTGCGTTGCAGCGAGGGCAGGAGGCGCTGCGGAAGGGCGATCTCGCTTCTGCTCAGAAAGAGTTGGACAAAGCGGTGCGGCTGCAGCCCAATGATGCTCCGGCGCAGGCGATGCTGGGCTGGGTGCTGGCACAACAGGGGCAAGCGGAGGCTGCCGTTCCTCATTTGCGGGCAGCTCTGAAGACGAATCCGGGATATGTCGAGGCGCGCCTGATGCTGGCAGGAGTTCTGGCGCAGCTGGGGATGGCGGCGGAGGCGGAGCAGGAAGCGCGCCGTGCCGTGGAGGAGGCGCCGACCAAAGCCGAGGCACATCGCACGCTGGCAAGGATTCTCAGCCAGCATGCGGGAGATGAGGCTGTGGCGGAGATGCGGCAGGCGGTGGAACTAGCTCCGAAGCGGGCGGAGTTGTTGGACGAATTGGGGGCGCTGCTGGCACAGCGGAATCAATCAGCCGAGGCTGCGGGAGCATTCAAAGAAGCCATCCGGTTGCAGCCGGGACTGGCGTCGGCGTATTTCCATTTGGGAGTGATTCGTCTGCAGCAGCAGCAACTGGAGGAAGCGGACAACGAACTCCAACAGGCGGTGAAGCTGAATCCGCAGGATGCGGCCGCGCACTATTACTTGGCAAGAACTCTGAGTGCGCAGGGCAAATCCGCCGAAGCCGTGGAGGAATTGAAGAAGTGCGCGACGCTGAAGCCGGACTGGTTTGAAGTGCAGGTGGAGTTGGGAATCGCAAGCCAGCGTGCGGGAGACGTCGAGGCGGCCGTAGGAGCGTTTGAGCAAGCGGTGAAGCTGAATCCGCAGGATGCGGAGGTATACAACGATCTTGGGCTGGCG
>JAICJP010000298.1 GCA_025928375.1 Candidatus Sulfotelmatobacter sp. | reverse complement strand
TGCCGATCTCATACTTCCCAACGGATCCGCAGAGACAGTGCGTGCCTGGGTCGATAACGGTAATCCCGACTTGTACATCTCCCGGCACCTGGCAACGCTGCTGAAGCTTCCAGTAACGTGCGGCAATCAGGAATGCTCTTCGCCATCTCCCAAGGAGATTGTGGTCGGAGGCATGCCGATTCCGCTCAGCCAGGTAAAGAAAGCGAAAATTCCGTTGAAACCAGTAAGCGCGGCGGCGGTGCTGGCTCCGGGAATGGCGGTCCAAATGAATATCCCCGCCAGCGTTTTGCGCAATTATGACGTGCTCATAAATTTTCCGGAGCATCGCTTTTCCATCGGCGCGCCCGGGACAATTCACTTCCGCGGATCGAGCGAGAAAGTTCGCGTGACGGAAAACGGGCTCATCCAGGTTCCCAGCCAGATCGAGAACAAGAAATACAACCTGGGACTCGATGTGGGCACATGCATCAGTTTTCTATCCGAGGAACTCTTTGACAGACTGGCGGCGGGGCATCCGGATTGGCCGCGCATGACCGGCGCAGTCGGTTCGGCAAACATGTGGGGCGCGGAGGCGGAGACGAACTGGAAGGTGACGCGTGTCGATCGCGTGCAGTTGGGGCCACTGTTCCTGACGGATGTGCCGTTCGTCGCCGCGTCGAAGGCGACCATGGATTTCTTTGAAAAGCGCGCCGGCATGCCCACCATAGGTCTGCTCGGATCCGACGTGCTTCTGAATTATCGCGTGGGGCTCGACTACGCGCACTCCGCAGTTTACTTCGACATCGGAAAGATGACGCGCTTTCCGGACTTTGACGTGATTGGGTTCGTGCTGCGGCCGGAAGACGATGGACGGTACACCATCCTTAGCATTGCGGAATTCGAAGGCAAGCCCTCGGTGCCGGGTGTGCAAGGTGGAGATGAACTGATCGCGGTGGACAATATTCCGGTACACGGATCGACCATGGGGCAGGTCTGGGCCATGCTGGGAGGCACGCCCGGGCAGGAGCGCAAACTCACAATCGGGCGCGCAGGAAAAGAGTTCGTCGTCTCCGCCAAGGTGCAGCATTTTCTAGCGACGTTGCCGGAGGAGGACGGCAAGAAAAAGAAAAAGTAGTGCCAAAGATTCCGGGCGATACCATCAGCGCAGTCGCGGTAATTCGTTAGGGCTCTTCAGATTTATTCAGGATTCGCCGGGCGCGCTCACTCTCATTAGGGAACAGGTCCAGCGGAGGCATAACGCCCGCCGACAGCATTTTGAATCTGGCGCAGCTCTTGTGATCTCCGCGGCAATAAATTTGCACCAGTCCCTCAGCAGTTCTTGGCAGAAAACTCAATCTCTGAAAAAAAGGGCACGTGGGAAGCCGTTCGCAGTCTGCCAAAGTAGACCTCCGCTGAAAAGCCACCTATCTCATCGGCAGACATGCCTGCGAGCTTGAGTTGACGAGACTCGCCAAGGTAAGCGCCGCTAGTTGGCCGCCACCCCGAACACTTCCGTTTCCAGAGCTGACGTGGTCCCAGGATCAAGGCTCTCGCTCACCAGCACGGTGTCGCCCTTTTGCTCAATCACGATTGTGCCTTCTTCGCTGTTCCATACATGACGGCCGTGCACGGGAGCAGGACTCGGATCCCCTTTAGCGTCCGCCGCCTGCGGCGATTCCGGATGAGCGTTCGCCATCTCATCCAGCTTCTTGTAACGTTCTTTCAGCGATGCGGCATAGATCCCGGCAAAGGCAGCCGCCGAGTCAGCGCTGGACCAGCGCGACACGTAGAGCAGAGCCAGCGGCGCAGCGGTATCCGCCTTGGGTTTCGCCGCGTAGTAATACCCGCCGCGCCAATCAGGGTACATTTTCTTCGATAGCCGCTTCCCGGCGTATTGCTCGATAAGCACGGCAACGTCGAATTCGCCCATCGCGCCGATATCGAACTTGTTGTAATCCTTGAAGTCACGTTTGAAGTCGGGAACCCGCATGGGCTCGATCTTCTCGCCTGCCAGGTACCTGTCCGGCTGCATGATCTGCCGCGTGGTGTGCGGAGGATTCCGCAGGACACCATCGAATGCCTTCTCTTTTCCGCCCTGCTGCATCAGCTTGATCACGAACCCCATCCCATAGCTGTAAGGGAACGTCAGCGATTCCTTCAGAAAGATCGGGGCCTGATTGAAAACCTTCGTGCTGGCGGTTCCGGTCAAGGTTTCTTCCTGCATGGCGTCGACCAGCGCGGGATTGCTGGTGATGGTATGCCCGGTCGGAGCGATGGCGTATTGAAACATCATAGCCTGGGCCTGGCCTTCGATCACGGCTTCGCGGGCATTGTCGATCTCGTCGTTTTCGATGTCGGCAGGCGTGGGATCCTTGCGGATCTCCGCCAAATCCTTATCGCCTTTCTTCATCCACTTCTGCAGATTGATGTCCTGATCCTGCAGCGCGTGGGTGAGTTCATGGGCCATTACAGGTTCCTGCTCTTCGATGGGAACCCAGTCGAGCAAATTGACCGTTTTGGTTTTCGGATCGTAGTAGCCGGCGACTTCCTCTTTCAGGAGCGCGACCAGAAATGTTTCGAGATTGAAGTCGCGCGGCAGCAGGCCGAATTTCTTCAGCACCAGTTCGCTCCGGCGGAGGCGCTGGGCATCTTCATCGTTCAGGTGCTTGGTCAGATACGCATACACCTCATCGCGGCTGGTCAGCTTGCGCTTTACCTCGCGCCTGATGGGCAGTCCGGTCTGCTTGCTGTCAAACTGCATGATCTCGTCGACCGAGTGGAAGAGTTCTTCGGCCTGGCGCGGCGTGATTTTTACTTCATTGTCCGAGGGCTGCTGGGCGTTGTCGGGAGGCTGGTGCGGATTTTCCGGCGGCGGAACCGGCTTGGTGGGCTCTTGCGTGGTAGTGGGGGCTTGCGCGGCTGGGACTGCCCGATCTTGTCCGGCGACGTAAAGCGGCAACAGGGCCGCAGCCAGCACAACCCGAAAAAGCAGCCGGAGAACCCTGTAGAACTGCGCTTCGCCTGTATTCATTGGTTCGAGTCTATACGTTTTCCCTATACTCTCGCGCATGTCGAGTGGCGATCCGGTAAATCTTTGGCAATCCGCGGAACACGTGCGGGACTACATCGAACGGGCGGATTTGATTTCGCACCGCGGCGAAGGCGAGGCGGCGCTCCAGGAGTTCATCCCCGCCGCCACCCGGAGGATCCTCGATCTGGGAACGGGAGACGGGCGTTTGCTGGCCTTGGCACGCAGCGCTCATCCGGAGACGGAAGCGGTAGCGGTCGATTTTTCACCGGCCATGCTCGATTCCGCACGCAAGCGCTTTGCCGGCAATTCGCGCGTCAGCGTGGTCGACCACAATATGGACTCATCCCTGCCCTCGCTTGGTTCGTTCGACGCGGTGATTTCCAGCTTCGCCATCCATCACCTGGTGCACGAACGCAAGCGCGCGCTCTACCAGGAAGTTTTTGGAATTCTGAATCCCGGAGGCGTGTTCTGCAACCTTGAACATGTGTCGTCTCCCTCCGAGCGCCTGCATGAGGAGTTCTTGCTACGCATCGGGTTCACGTTAGATACAGAGGATCCTTCCAACAAGCTGCTGGATATGGAGACGCAGCTTGGCTGGCTGCGGGAGATCGGCTTCGCCGATGTGGATTGCCAGTGGAAGTGGCGGGAATTGGCGCTGCTGGTGGGGGTGCGTCGCTAGTTTGCGAGCTGACTTCATTGCCACGGATTCACACGGATGGGACGGATTCATTTGAAGTAGTTTGCGGACGCTGCGAAACGCGGGGTCCTTCGACTGCGCTCAGCGTGATACTGCGTCGGCCACCCATTGCCCTGCCTCCCTCGTACCTAACTTGCCGCCAATATCTTCTGTCGTCTTCTTCTGACGGACGGCTTGCAGAACGGCGGCTTCGATCTTGTCCGCCTCTCGGGCGAATTCCAGGTGACGCAGCATCATTGCGGCCGTCAGGATTGCTCCGATGGGATTCGCGACGTTCTTGCCGGCGATTGGAGGAGCGGAACCATGCACTGGCTCGAACATGCTGGTGCGGCCGGGGTGGATATTGCCGCTGGCGGCCATCCCGAGACCTCCCTGCAGTCCGGCGGCCAGGTCGGTGATGATGTCGCCGAACATGTTATTGGTGACGATTACGTCGAACTGGCGCGGGTCGCGGACCATCTGCATGCACAGGGCATCAACATACATATGTTGGGAGGTGATCCCGGAGTACTCGGCGCTGACTTCTTTAAAGACCCGCTGCCAAAGGCCTCCAGCATGGGTCATGGCATTGGATTTGTCGCACATCAGAACGCTTGCGCGCGGAGAGCCGTCCAGCTTCGAGTGCGTTTTGCAGTACTCGAAGGCGTAGCGGATGATCCGCTCGACGCCTTTGCACGTATTGATGTCTTCCTGGGTGGCGATCTCGTCGGGAGTTCCCTGCTTGAAGACGCCTCCCGCATCCGTGTAAACGCCCTCGGTGTTCTCGCGCAGCACCACGAAGTCCACGTCTTTCGGCTCGACGCCTTTCAACGGGCACAGCACCGCATCAAGAAGGCGAACGGGGCGCACGTTGGCGTAAAGGTCCATCTTGAAGCGCATGCCCAGTAGAATTTCTTTGGCATGGATGTTGGTTTTGACCCGGGGATCGCCGAAAGCGCCGACCAGGATGGCGTCGAAGTCGCGGGCCAGCATGGTGAATCCGTCGGGCGGCACAGTAGTCTGGTCGCGCAGATAACGATCGGCTCCCCAGTCGAATTCGGTCAGTTGCACCGGCGCACCGGACGCTCGGATGACCGTGATCGCCTGAGGAATCACCTCTTTGCCGATACCGTCGCCGGGGATTGCGGCGATCTTCTTGCGCTCTGGGCTTTTCCCGTCCACGGGATGGAACGTTAACACACTCGCTATAATCGAATACAACATGAAGGTTACGGCACTTCAGGCACATAACGAGGGGTTAGGGGCAGCCAGCGTCGGCGAGTATCACGGCGCTACTAGCGTGGCTCGCTTTGGAGATCCCCGGGAAGAGCTTGCGGCTTTGCGCAGCGGCTGCGGCGTGTATGACCTGGGATTCCGCGCGAAGATTTCCTTAACCGGCGAAGATCGCGTGCGCTGGCTCAATGGCATGGTGACCAACAACATTCGCGATCTGGCTCCCGGCCACGGAGTGTACGCCTTCCTGTTGAATCCGCAGGGTCGCATTCTCGGAGATCTGTTTGCGTACAATCGCGGCGAATCGATCGCGGTGGATACGGACCTGAACCAGGCGGATAAGATTCTGGCAACCTTCGATCACTACATCATCATGGATGACGTTGAGGTAAAGAATCTCAGCGAAGATCTGACCGCGCTGGGGATCGGCGGCCCACGCTCGGCAGAGACGCTGAAGGCCGCCGGATTTGCTGTACCGGAGATGCAGAGCCTGCAGATTCAATCGATCTCATGGCAAGGAATCGATTGCACGCTGGTTCGCGGCCTGCGCGAGAATTATGAGGTCTGGCTGCCGCCCAAAGATGTGAGGGAGTTGTGGAACTCCATGCTTGCGGCAGGCGCCGCCCCTGTCGGATTCGAGGCCCTCGAACTGGAACGGATCGAGTCCGGCGTCCCCGCCTATGGCATCGATATTCGCGAGCGCGATCTGCCACAGGAGACGGAGCAGGACCGGGCGCTCAACTTCAACAAGGGATGCTATGTCGGGCAGGAG
>JAICJP010000302.1 GCA_025928375.1 Candidatus Sulfotelmatobacter sp. | reverse complement strand
GTTGTTTCAGCCGTTTCGCCTCGCTACTATCCATACCGCCGTACTTCGCCTTCCAGCGATAGTAAGTCTGCTCGCTGATCCCGTGTTGCCGGCATAACTCCGCCGTCGCCACTCCTGCTTCGCCTTGCTTCAAAATGGCGATGATCTGCTCCTCACTGTGTCGCGTGCCTTTCATCGCGGTTCTCCTCTTCTCCAGGGTTTGGGAGAACTCACATTGTAGATGGATCAGTTTTCGGGGGTTGGGTCAGAGAGGCGAATTCCAAGCGGGTTTCTCTTGTGGCACGCTCAGCAAAGAGAAAGTCTCCGCAATGATGGTGCCGCGATTAAGTCAGGAGACTATCACTGAGATAGTGGGACCACGGGTTCACGGGTAAGCTTCGTCATGAATCGATTCAGGATGCTTCACCTGGCGCATGACATCATTCAGCGGAAGAGAACGAGTGACAGACAAGATGCTGCAGATGCCGTCAATTCAACAATGTTGCCGAAAACTGTACTCCAGCGGCATCCTGTGGCGAACTTTCCGAACAAGAGTTGCCGATTCTGCTGCCGTTGGCCTCCGGAAAGAACTCTCCTGAGATTTCCAAGAGCCTACAAAACAGCCTTCAAACCCGGCACAACCACTTTCACCACATCAACCAGAAGCTACGCACTCACAATCGCCTGGAAGCGGTAATGCACGCCATTCAGCGCAAGCTGGTCTAGCTCCTTCCTGTCCTCCGATTATTCACGCCGGGTGGGTTCGAGATCTCTCTCGACCATCCGCCCTTCGACATTATGGTTGTTTTCTACGCAAGTACGAACGGACTATTTCAAAGAACCGGCTCGAGTGAAATAAATGGAGAGTGAGAGAGAGCTAGAAGAGGTTTCCGGGTGGTTGAGACTGATTCCAGTTCCTGCGCGTGCCGCTCCGTTCCTCTACCGGAGAGGCGGAAGGTTATTCCGTTACGACGTCAAGGCACCAAGTGAGCCTTGGCTAGATATCCCGGATCAGATTTGCCAGTTGAAGCTGATCTGGAGATCAGTGTTTTTCTGGATGTGCGAGAACTATTGCTCGAACGTGACTCTGCGCTTCGATTGGCACGCAGGGCATTCAGTTGTGCTGCTAAGGAGGACGGAACCACACGGCAGTGTGATTCGAGCAACATTCGCGCAAGAGTCTTAGCGCGTGACGGCTGTCGTCGAGCGTAAAGAAGGTCGAATTGGGAAACCATACGACCGAATGGAAAGTGGGCGCTCATCATGGACCCAATCAAAGACGCTTTCGATACCACTTTTGGTCCGGAGAACCGATTGCTGCTTGCCGCGCTCAATGCAATCAGAGAACTCCAGACAGTCGTCAAGAACGATCAGCCACTAGGCTGAATCTCGTCCCACTACGTAAGAAATAAGAAAGAGGACCCCGTGCCTGATCGATTCGAACAGTTGAAGCGGAAGTACCAGCCAGTCCTGGGCACAATGCAAAAAGGAGCTGCCCGGTTGCAGAACCTCAACATGGATGGAAACCAGCTATATCTGAAAGCAACCGCCACGTCGGAAGTCGGCAAGAATCGGATTTGGGACGCAATGATGCGAGTCGACACCAACTTCGCGGATCTGAAGCACGATATCGAATTTCGTCAGATGGACCAAACCTATACGGTACCGGCTGACCACAATCTGTCGCAGATCAATAAGTACAAGAAGAGCGTGAATGCTAACAAGTTG
The DNA here is from genome assembly GCA_025928375.1 of Candidatus Sulfotelmatobacter sp. Taxonomy (GTDB): domain Bacteria; phylum Acidobacteriota; class Terriglobia; order Terriglobales; family Acidobacteriaceae; genus Sulfotelmatobacter. The sequence goes on along the minus strand of JAICJP010000302.1, from coordinate 3,907 downwards.
GATGACCCCGACCAGATCAAGGCCGGCCAGTCTCGCTCCAGAGCAGGAGAAGATATGTTTTTTCGCAGGCCCCAAGCAGAAGGTCGACCAATCCTAAGCGCCATTTCTTGCGTCATTCTTTGCACCTTCTTCCTGTGTGCCTCGATGTTGGCACAGGTGACCTCCGGCACCATTTCCGGTCGGGTGCAAGACACCACGGGCGCCGTGATTAACAATGCGACCGTGACCATTTCCAATCCGAGCAATGGATTCAAGCGTGAGATCACGACGTCTGACATCGGAGAGTTCGTCGCTCCCAATCTTCTACCCGGCACGTACACCGTAACCGTGGATGCTCCCGGCTTCAAAAAGCTGGAAACTGAGGGTTTTGCGCTCAGTGCCGCCGGCAAATTGGATACGGGCGCTCTGGTGCTTTCCGTTGGCGCGACTGCCAACGAGGTTACAGTTACTGCCGACGCCGGCCAAGTCCAGATTCAAGCGGACTCGGGAGAGCGCTCCGATTTGATCACCAACAAGCAACTGAACGATGTCGCCATCAATGGCCGCAACGTGCTGGACTACATGAAGCTTATCCCTGGGGTCTCAGGAGTATTCGACGGTCACGCTTCAGGCACGGGCGGACTGGATTCGTTCAATATCAATGGCACACGCTCCAACGAGCACGAAATGACGATTGATGGCGCCTCGAACGTCGATACCGGCAATAATGGCGGAACCCACGTAACCATCAACACCGACGCCATTGAGGAAGTGAAAGTTCTCACCTCAAATTACCAGGCTGAGTTCGGAAAGGCTGCGGGCGGCACAATTGCCCTGGTGACCAAGAGCGGAAGCAACGAATGGCACGGCGATGGTCGCTTTTTTCATCGCCACGAGGGCTTCAACGCTAATGAATGGTTCAACAAGAAGAACGAGTTGCTTGGAGGCTTGCCGAATACTCCCGCGCTTTATCGCTACAACTACGTCGGATATCAGGTTGGCGGGCCAATCGTAAAGAACAAGCTTTTCTTTTTCTGGAGTCAGGAATTTTATCGGCAGCTTGTGCCGAGCGGCGGCACGACGCAGTTCTACACTCCCACAGCACTCGAGCGCCAGGGAGACTTCTCGCAGTCTATCAATGGGGACGGCACCCCCATTTTGATCTCTGGTCCAGGCATCACGAATAACAAGATCGACCCGACGCAGCTTCCCGCAGCGCAGGCAGCCGCGTTCGCCCAGGTGCAGAAGATTCTCGATCTCTTTCCCTTGCCCAACGTGAGCGGCTTCGGGCCAAACCAGGACTATAACTACTCGAATGCGTTTTCCGCGAACGCTCCACGTCGCGAAGATATCCTGCGAATCGATTTCCAGCTCAACAGTAAGAATCGCCTCTATGGCCGCTATATTCACAATTACGAGAAGGATCAGGCTCCGTTTGAAAACTTTCCCGGGCCGTTCGGTATCTTCGCCTGTTCGTCTGCGATCAACTTCGAAGGGGGCTGCACGCAGAATCACCCTGGTTGGAACCTCTCGGTGAACCTGGTAAGTACCATCACGCCGACCATATTGAACGAGTTTTCCATTGGGCCCAGCCATAGTCTCTCCCAAGCCGAGAGCGTCAATGGGAATGTCTCGCGAGGCGCGAACGGGATTGACATGCAGCTCCTTTATCCGTTGACTTCCGACCAATCCATCCCGGACATGAGTTTCAACGGGCTAACAAATACGAATTTTGCCGGAAGCTATCTGGGTGGCACTCCATGGAAACAGGCGAATACCACAATCAATGTGAACGACAATCTGACGTGGGTACATCAGCAGCATATGTTCAAGACCGGCATCTTTTATCAGCGTAGTCGAAAAGATCAGCCGGCGTGGGGCAACATCAACGGGCAGTTCACGTTTGGCCTGGGCCCAACCGCTCCTTCCCCGTGTCCTGCGAATACGACGTGCGGAGACCCGCTGGCCAGTGCCCTGTTGGGAGAGTTCGACGGCTTTGATCAGTCGACCGCGCGGCCGCTGGGCAAGTTCCGATACAACCAGGTTGAGTTCTACGTGCAAGATACGTGGAAGGTTCGTCCCCGTCTGACGCTGGATTATGGCATGCGGTTTGTGTGGATTCCGCCACAGTATGACGCGAACAACCAGGTTGCCCTTTTCGATCCCCACTCGTACAACCCGGCGAATGCCGTAACCATTGACCCGAGCAGCGGCAACATCATTACTGCGGATGGCGGAGATCCTTTGAACGGCATGAGGTTCGCAAATCAAAACCAGATTCCGAAGGGGGGATGGGATAGTCGGGGCATTATGGCAGAACCGCGCTTTGGATTTGCCTATGATCTTCTCGGGACGCACAGGTCGATCTTGCGCGGCGGTTTTGGCATGACTCACGATCGAACGCAAGGCAATTTGATTTTCAATACAGTGTTCAATAATCCCGCCCTGGTCCAGACGGCGACCGTGGGTTCGGGCAATATCGCCGACCTCCCGACGTTACAGTCATCGTTCGGGAACGGTGTGTTGGGCAATGTTCTGGGCGCTGCCCGGGATGGCAAAATACCCACGGTGTATAGCTTCAGCCTTGGCGTACAGCAGGAACTGGCCTCGGGCACCACGCTGGATTTGGCTTATGTGGGCTCACTGTCTCGTCACCTGGTAACGTCACGCGACATCAACGCGATTCCGTATGGAGCGGCGTTCCAGAAGGCCAACCAGGATCCAAATTGCATGGATAATAGCGACCCAGCTCAGCCCGTATTCCCGGGGGGAGTGGTACCTGACGTCCAACCGGGCCTGCAACCGCAATATGCTGCCGCAGGATACAACTTCAACGGATTCTGCACTTTGGGATACCACAATTTCACTTCTTCGGTTCTGGTGCCTTACAAGGGCTACGGACAGATTCCGTACCTGGAATTCAATGGGACATCGAACTACAACGCGCTGCAAGCCTCATTGCAACGGCGCTTCAGCAAAGGCCTGACCTTTGGTGTGGTCTACACCTGGTCGAAGTCGCTGACCACCGCGAACTCTGATCAGGATACGCAGGACCCTTTTAACGCCTTACTCAATTACCGAACTGCAGGCTGGGATCGTACGCATGTGTTCGCGGCCAACTATGTTTACGATCTGCCGAATGTCACCAAGCACTTCGGCGGGCCGAAGTGGTTGGCTTACATCACCGATAATTACGAGTTGAGCGGGATCACGCAGTTCATGACGGGAACGCCGGTTGATTTGAACAACAGCTATTCGTTCCCGCCAGGGAGCGTAACCGGCTCAGACCAGTACGGAGCTCAACCGTTCTACTACACTCTTGATGCGCGCGGGAACCCGATGCTGCCCACCATTGGCCCTCCCGGGCGTGGAACCCGCGACCTGCTGCGCAACGGTGGTATGCAGACTTGGGATATGTCTTTGTTCAAGAATATTCCGCTGGGGAAGAATGAAGCGCGCTATATCCAACTTCGACTGGAGGCATTCAACGTTTTCAATCACCCCAACTTCCAGGACAAGAATTATGGGGCGAATGTGACGGGTCCCTGGGCTTACGCCAGTCCCACCGATCCGTTGACTATCACGAAGAATGACAATTGGGGAACGTTCTCCGATACGTATGGCACAGGGCCGGGAGGGTTTCGCGTAATTCAACTAGGCGCCAAAATCTACTTCTAAAGGCGATGTGTTTGCGATCCGGGCGGGACTTGGAGACAGCCGAAGCTGGCTGTTTCCGCGTCAGCCGCCTAATCGCCGCTGGCTTGAATCTGCGTGGGAACCAAGACCGGCGCCGCCGGGGCCGGATCCTCTGCGCAGGACGGCTGAAGGTGAAAAACATCTCAAAGACTGCGACGTAAGCGGCGAACACGCCGAGTCCGACTGAGGCAAGGACGGTAAAGCAGAGAATGAATGGCATCTATCTAGCACC
>JAICJP010000342.1 GCA_025928375.1 Candidatus Sulfotelmatobacter sp. | reverse complement strand
TGGACCGACCGCAGCGACCGTGACCGGACGCCGTCCATCCCTGGGCACGAGCTGGCCGGTGTCGTCACCGCCCTCGGCTACGGCACGACGGGGCTGTCGGTGGGGCAGCGGGTGTTCGGCCTCACGGACTGGCATCGCGACGGCACCCTGGCGGAGTATGTAGCCGTCGAGGCACGCAACCTCGCGCCGCTGCCGGGCGACGTTGACTTCACGGTGGGCGCGGCCCTCGTGATGCCGGGCCTGACCGCGTGGCAGGGGCTGTTCGAGCACGGCCGCCTTCGTGCGGGGCAGAGCGTCCTCGTGCACGGTGCGGCCGGCGTAGTCGGTTCGATGGCGACCCAGCTCGCACGTGAGGCCGGCGCGTACGTCATCGGCACCGGGCGCGCTGCCGGCCGTCAGACGGCTCTCGACTTCGGCGCACAGGAGTTCGTCGACCTCGATAACGACGCCCTAGAAGATGTCGGCAAGGTCGACCTGGTTTTCGATGTCCTCGGCGGCGACATCGCGAAGCGGTCTGCGGGCGTGATTCGCGTCGGAGGAACGCTGGTGACCATCACCGGCCCGACCGAGGCGCGGCCCGCTGGCGGCCTGACTATTGACTTCGTCGTCGTACCCGATCGCGCCCAATTGACTGAGCTGGTCCATCGGGTCCGGGATGGTCGGTTGCGGACAAACATCGGTAACGTGGCTGCCCTCGACGATGCCGTGGCCGCCTTCAACCGGACCGAACGGATCAAAGGAAAGACGATCATCCGCGTTCGTCCGTGAGGACTCGGGGATTCCTAACGCTTACGAAGGTGCAATTCACGCGCCGAAGGAGAGTCTATATGTCGAAAAGGAGAGTTATGTCGAACATGGTTACGCCGACCGTTTTCTATCGCACGCTTAACGTGGAGGGGCTGGAAATCTTCTATCGCGAAGCCGGTCCCGGGCAGGCATTTTACGAATCACCTGAAGACGTTCATACCGTAAGCCGTAACGCCAGTAAGACGATACCAGCGAAGTTCGTCGTATTCTTTGTCAAAAATGACACGAATAACTGGTAGATTGGCGCAGCGCTCGTGCCGTAACCCCCATCATCCAACTGGCACGGCGGATTACCTATGATTACGTCGAACTGCATATTACCTCCAACCATGTCGTTGATCCGAGCTTTTAGAGCATCCGCATGGATGAACGCATAGGCGTGCGTTTCGAGACCTTCGCCGCGGTCAAGCGTTTTCTGGCTCGCACCGCAAAATTTGCATCTGCCGTCCAGCCATCTGTGCTCCGTGCGCTCGAACCAGATGTGGCCTGCTTCGTCGGTGAAGCCTTTCGCAATGGAATGCGGGCCATTCGCGTGCTTTGAGCAATACAGGCTGCGGCGCGCAAGCAAGCTTGTTAGCCGAGTTGTGCCAATGCCAAAAACCTGCTTGGTGAGGATATGATCGACCCGCTCTTCCAAATCAGGAACCTGCGCTGCCAAACGTTTGGTGAGGCGGCTGGTGATTTCGCGCAGGAACACGCCTGACTTAGTGCAGGGGTCGAGGAACCGGACAGAGCTATCAGCCCAGAGGTCCGCTCCGCCATTGCTTGCCGCCCAAGCCTCAGCCAAAGTATCAAGCATGCGGTTGGCGAACTCCGGCGGAGTAAATACCTCGTCATTGGAGAGATTCGTTATGCAGGTCAAAATATCCGGGTTGCGCCCGCGGAGCGAAAAGTTCACCGGTTCGCTCATATGGCTTCGCCCAAGCCAACGTCAAAAGGCAAGCCAGCAAGCTCCCGCGCAGTGATGGGCGGATATTCCTTAATCGGCGTAAAGATCTCATGATTGCCGAGATGGGCGAAGAGCGATCCTTCCCGGGTGAGTTCCGCACCTGAAACGATTGCGAGCGAGGCTTGGTTGGGAATTGCACTTCTTCAACTAGAGCGAAATGGCGTTCTCCTCGGAGTGCACGGGTTAGTGCGCTCGAAAAGAACGTGACAGCGCCGACATTGTTAGAGATGGCGATGTTACAAAAGTTAAAGAAATCCAAATATCCTTCATCATCGCGAAATGCTGCCGATGAGTCTGCCCAACTCAACACCAATGGCAGGTGACGCACACAGCACAAAGAAGATGGCTACCGTGGTTAGGACATTTTCCAGAGGACACTTTCGGGGCATCACGGCACCCCCGAGACGAAGAGGCAACAGCAGCACAACTGGCGGCGCTTAGCGAGGAGCCTAATCCCTGGGACGGAGCTTATCAAGAGGACGATGATTAATGTCCACTAGTCACTCTGTGCCACCGAAGGTCACTATCGGGCCATTTTCCAATTTCTCTTAGTGCGTTAGGTTGGTACCTGACAAAAGGGGTTGTGATTCAGCAACCGACTCCTTTTCGCAAGCAAATGAGGGGGTTTAGGCCCGTCGCCAATCGGGGGAGAGGCGATGGGCCTTTTGATTTTGACAAAAAAGGCCCTGACCTGTCACAACCGCCTCAACGAGCGCAACGGCGATTTTGCAACAGTGAGCAGAGGGTGAGAGAGTCTTACGCGCCTTCAACTTGGTGGGGATGAGGAAGAAGTGATGCACCAAGATGCAGTGGGGAATGGCGTCACCAGCCCCTTCAGAGAGGGATTGCAATCCCAGGGTTAATGATCATGGGTAGGATCGATTCGGTCGGGGGTTTGGGTGGGGGCTTCGCACTTGCATTCGTGCGTTTCAAAGGCTTTCTCTAACCCTCTACCTTCCGGTGTATCCTCGAATTGGAAGGTGCGTCCGCATCCGGCACAGATTCCAGAAACCAGTCTGCCGCTCAGGTCCTTGTTAACGATGTACATCTTGTGCCTAGCCATACCTGCGTGTCCCACAGGGCTAAAGGTGATTGCTACCCCTTGGCAGAAGTACATCACTCAAATGAGGTCAACGAGTGAGATGGGGATGTTTCGCCAGTTTACGCGACACGTCGTTTTATGCGGTTCATGTGGTCGCGGTATGCAGATTGAAATTCCGACTCCCCTGCTCCTGTTAGAGGTCTCCTGACACCATTTGCTAGAGCTACAACAAATGCGCCAGCAGAACGGATGTTCGAGACTGCCTCGGCAATTGTTTTGGCACAGGGGCATGGGAGAGACCTCGGGATGTTATATCCAAAGTCCTCCCACTCGACCAACTCATCTCGTGTGCTCATACAAAATTACCTTCAATTCATTACCACGCGATACGCAATCAGACCGCTTCGCTGTGCTGCCAAGCGGTTCTGAACGCATGTAAGGCATAGAGTGCGTCGTCCAAGGCTTCCTCTTCTTCCGCTGTTCCCTTGCCATAGAAAATCTCTCGTCCACGGGTTTTCACGGCTTCTTCAGCTTCGGAGACTCGCTGAGGGAGAATAGCTTTGTTCGTTTCCAAAATGGCGGCTCTGTACAGAGTCTTCCAGCGATTCAGGCATGGGGGAAATGCCGTACGCATAACGACCTCCGAACGGAAGTAACGATAAACTGAGAGGGCTTGCCTGCTGTTTGATAGGTAGAGGTCTTCTAACTCCACCATAGTCCCATCGGTGCAGAAGTCAAGTCGAATCCGAAGTTTCGATGAATGCGTGCCGATGATCTTGCAGGCTTGGCGGGTCGCTCGGAAGTAATTTGGCTGTTATCAGGCCCTTAGCGCTCATTGAACTTTTCGGCGTGGAATTTTCGGTCTGCAAACTGGGCAGCGTCGGAAACGATGGATGAGTCGTTTCCATAGTTGCCAGCTTTGCTTTTCAACTTCGTGTTGCCATCGAGGTCCAAACACCTTCTTTTGAATCTCTGGATCGCTGACACCCATACCACGACTCCCAGTTGCTGGCGTAGAAGACTCAGATGGCGTTCTCAACGGAGTGGCTTGGCTAAGAATGTGCGGCCAAGATCACGAATGTTGCAATCACGTTTGCGCTCAAAACCCGCTCCGGGGTGGATTTTGAGTGTAAAGGGTATGTTTTCTTCAACAGACTCGAGGGAAAAACGCGGGGGCTTCGCGGCTTGAGGAGCCCCCGTTGAAAGTGACTAAGTTGTCGCGAGCGATTTATTTGACCTTGATGCCGATGGCGGTGACCGCGTCTGCATCGACTACTTGGTGGATTTCCGTGCCGTGTTTGACGGCCACGAAGTGCAGCTTCACCTCAGGATTCGAGGGCGTGTGGAGCACAGCCGCTCCAGTGCAATCCGGATTGACGGTATAGGTGCCGGTGCCCGGCGCCCACTCCTCGGTTGGGAGTACACCGTTCACGACGACATGATCCACCTGTGTGATATTGCCTTTACCATCGTAATGTTGCATGACCACGCCGCGGATCTGGAAGTTCGGGGCCAGGATCACCCCTTCGAGGGTGAATCCGTAATCACCAGAAAGCGTTCGGTTCGAGCAGTGCCCATCTTGCGACTCCCCTTTGGCAGACTGGCCCATGGCCGAAGCGGCTAAAGCCAGGAAAGCGCAAAGCATAGTTAACGAAATTGGAGCCTTACAGTTTCTCGAGAGTGACCTGGTAGACATTGAGACCTCCTTTAGGGCGAGTGAACTTTATGTTCTAATTGTCAACCCACCAAACTTTTGTGGAATGCCGGCCTGTCGCGTTTTCGTTCCGAACCTTGCCACTGTGCGGGTGCGCTCTCGTCGACAAGTTCTGGCTTTAGAAATACCCGAATTGACGAGCGAGATTGGCTAGGACTTTTTGTAAGAGTGGGCCCTGCTCGGCAGAAGCTCAGTTGTGAAGCTTCATGAACTGCGGCAACGTCGAGGGCCAGAGTATGCTCGCGGTCTAGCACCGTGTCAACAAGATTCAGAACCGCTTGCGAGTTCACTGAGAGTATGGGCCACAATTGTCGAAACCAGATGGGATGAGTTCTGCATGGCGCACAGCGCCACAACGATCAATGAAAACGGGATCTTGGCACTATGCTGTGCGAGGCGTGTGGTCCAGAGGTCTTCGACCTTACTGGCGCTGAGAGCCCGTGGATGAGTTTGACCCGGGACGCGCTTTGGCACAACGGACTGTAGCCTCCTCGTGAGGG
>JAICJP010000224.1 GCA_025928375.1 Candidatus Sulfotelmatobacter sp. | reverse complement strand
CATGATGAGCACACTTTGCGACTCCCAGGGAAACGAGAACTCCTGGAACTTACGGATCTCATGTCCCAGAGTTCCGTTGTGCGAGGTCATGCCTCGACGCGAATTCACGCTTATCAATGTGCCGGAGATGTTCCCCACGCCAGCGAAGAAAACAAGTTTCTTCTCCAGCGAAATTGCGGCGATGGCCGCGGCTGCACCCCGGGTCTTGCGCAAGGCATCATGACAGTCTTGTAGGATCGTTGCCGGCGAGAGCGACGCGGTTTCGTCCAACACCCGTTCTGCTTCCCGCGCCGCATCGGAGGCCAGCGGGCCGTGGCCCAGGCCATCGACCACCATGAAGAGGGAGGTCCCGCTCGAGGGGCGGGATCTCCAGCCGTCGCCGCAGACCGATTCCCGCCTCATGGCAAGGGAAACGGCTCCCACCTGGAACGGCAGTCCAGGCGCGGGCGCTTTTCGTTTTGACCAGAATTCCGCGAGCACGCAGGTACCACGCTGCGCGAGCGTGTACACCTCAAATTGTGTGGAGAATCTCTGGACTGCACCCAACCCATTGCCGGCCGTCCCGGAAGTCGAATACCCGTCTTCCAGAGCTCGGCTGAGGTCAGGGATTCCGGGCCCTTTGTCCAAGGCCAAGACCCGCAAGCCGGCGTTGCCAGTCTGGGCAATATACTCGCAAAGAATCGTACCCGAGCCAGCATGCTTCAAAATGTTGGTGGCCAGTTCGGTAACTGCAATCGCGATAGCGCCGCGCTCGGTCTCGGTAAATCCGCTTTTTTCTGCGCAATGGAGTGCCAGCCGTCGCGCCTCTCCTGCATGAGAAGAATGGCTAAGCTCCACAAACTGCTGCGCGGATTGGTTAACTGCTACTTCCATCGCGTCACCGTGACCGTAGTTCCTTGTCCCACTTGGGAATCGATCTCAAATTCATTGACCAGCCGCTTGGCGCCTCCCAGTCCCAGGCCCAGCCCGGATCCAGTGGTGAAACCATCGCGCAGAGCCAGTTGGATGTCCCGAATCCCCGGGCCGTGGTCGTGAAATTTCAGGCGGAGGCCCACCCTGGGCCCGTTCAACGTAATCAACTCCATCTCACCCCCGTTGCCGTGGATGAGGGTGTTGCGGGCGAGTTCGCTGGCAGCGGTAACCACTTTGGTCTGATCCACCAGGGAGAAACCCAATTTTGCAGCTGTCTCCCGAACCAGGCGGCGCACCGCCACAATGTCGGATTCGGTCGCGACTGGCGTCGCCTCAGTGGATACGACTGCCATACAGGGCATCCTTCCGGGCGTCGAGGGAATTGCGCAGCAGATCCATTCCAGCATCCACGTTCAGTGCGGTCCTTACGCCCGTCAGGGACATTCCGAGTTCCACCAGGGTGATGGCAACTGCCGGCCGCATTCCCACCACTACGGTGTCCGCATCCAGCACTCGTGACATGGATGCGATGTTGCCCAGCATTCTCCCAATGAACGAATCTACGATCTCCAGGCTGGAAATATCGATCAACACTCCCTTGGCGCTAGTCTCGCTGATGCGGTTCGTCAGGTCGTCCTGCAGGGTCATCGCCAGCCTGTCGTGCATATCCACCTGGATCGTGACCAGGAGGTATTCGCCCATGCGCAGAATTGGAATTCGTTCCACCAGCCCTCCTAGTTGTCGCGCTTGCTTTCCTTCTTGTCAGAGCGTACGAATGAGAACCCTGCTCTCTGCATCGCCAAACCGAAGGCATCCGAGAGCGTGGCCTTGGTTGTCACATCCAGGAGATTGATTCCCAGATGGACGATGGTTTGCGCAATCTGTGGACGCACTCCGCTGATGATGCAATCGGCACCCATCAGTCTGGCGGCCGTGACTGTCTTCAGCAGATGCTGGGCCACCACAGTGTCCACGGTGGGCACGCCGGTGATGTCGATGATCGCCACGCGCGAATTCGTCTGCACAATGGCTTCCAGCAGCGATTCCATCACTATTTGGGTGCGCGCGCTGTCGAGGGTGCCAATCAGTGGAAGGGCCAGGATTCCTTCCCAGAGTTTCACTACCGGGGTCGAGAGTTCCAGCATGTCTTCCTGTTGCCGCCGAATCACCTCTTCCCGGGATTTCAGGTACGCCTCGGTCGTGTATAGCCCAAGGCTGTCGAGCAGTTCGGTCATGCTCCACATCTGCTCGGCCATGGCAACCGCATCTTTGCTGTGAGCCTCACGAATGGCTGTAAACAAAGGCCGCTTTATCGAGAAAACGAACATCGCGGTCTCCCGAGGAGTGAAGCCTTTCTGTGCTCGCACATGAGAGGTGTCCATGAGCATTTCGCGCAAGGGTTCATAGGCCGCGGTCTGGGCGTTGGTACCGGTCTCGCTCGCCCGCGCCAGCAAGTCCAAAAACTGACCACACTGCGCCTGTAGCTCTGACTCTTTCATCAGATCGCTGCGACGGGTTGCGCCGCTCATCTCGCGCAGCCATTCGGCCAGAATCGCCTCTCGACGCTGCTGGATGATAGAGGCCAGAGTGGCGTTTTGATTTACAGTGCTCGTTGCCATGAAGTTCCTCCGGGAAGCAGAAAAGAAGTGAGAAGCTGGAATGCTGCCTCGGTGCATGTCCCATTGCGGGGGAGTCCGCGGCAGCTTGACGACTGGTCGGATTATAGCTTAATTGCTAAGGGCACCCGATTCGGAAGTGTTTTTTCTGGCCTTGATTGCCGTTTCCCGCTCTTCCAAGAGTCGCGTGATCTCCCGGACCAGTTCCATCAGTTTCTCCGGGTCCTGCTCCTTCGAAGCCAATTCGCAAAGACGCATCCATTCTTGCTTGTGGTCCGTACTCATAGTTCTTAAGTTCCTGGGAAACCTCTGATAGAAATTTGAAACGCTGGGTACTTGCTTACAGTCGCACCCCCTGCCTCTGCGGTGAAGGGGGACTTCTCCTGAAAATAAGGCCTGGTGTAGGGGAAACCATTACAGGACGTGCGTTCCACCTGTGGAAAGTGCATAATCCCCCGGAGGACCCTTGTCATCGTGCCGGGATCCGTGCAAACATCGCCGACCATTCTGTACGTGGACGACACCGAGGCACAGCGCTATGCGGTGTCCCGAGTGCTGCGCCGAGCCGGCTTCGAGGTGAAGCAAGCCAGTTCGGGACAGCAGGCGCTCCAAATGAGCACGTCTGGCCCGGACCTGGTCGTGCTGGATGTTAATCTTCCCGACATCAACGGCATTGAAGTCTGCAAACGGATCAAGGCTGACCAATCCACGTCGCACATCCCTGTCCTGCAGGTTTCTGCGACGTTGGTGGATACCAGACATCGCGTTGCTGGACTGGAAGGTGGGGCTGACGCGTACCTGGTTCAGCCCATTGATCCTGACGAGCTGGTCGCCACCATACGATCCTTGCTCCGCATCCGCAAAGCGGAAGAAGAGGCCCGCAGAAGAGCGCAGGAAATTGAGACGATTTACAACTCCGCTCCCGTGGGATTGGCGATGCTCGACGCTGATCTGCGCTTCACCAGAGTGAACCAACTACTCGCTCAGATTCTTGGGATCTCTGTGCAGGAGCACATCGGGCTGTCGATGCGGGAGTTAGTACCCGATGTCGATGCCAAGATCGTGCATTTTTTTCGCCAGGTCCTCTCCACTGGAGAACCTCTGGTCAACCTTGAAATCAGGACTCCGTCCCCTGGCCAGCCGGATGGGATGCGCGACTGGCTGGTGAACCTGCATCCGCTGAAGAATGAGCGGGGGCAAGTTGCCGGCGTGAACGCAGTGGTTCAGGACATTACCGATCGCAAACGGGCGGAAGAAGAAATCAAGAAGAGTCAGGAACTGTTCCAGGCTTTCATGGATAACCTGCCCGTCTTTGCCTACATGAAGGATGAGAATGGACGCTATATCTTTCACAACCGAGCGGTCGGGCTCCGCTTCCCCGATTTGCACAACACCTACGGCAAGGATGACTCCCATCTATTTTCGCCGGAAGTGGCTGAGTCGTTCCGTCGCAACGATCAGTTGGTACGTGAATCAGGCAAGCCCGCAGAGTTCACCGAGTCCATGGGGGATATAGAATGGCTCTCCATTAAATTTCCATTTACCGATCGGCAAGGCAAAGTGCTCCTCGCCGGCGTATCCGTGGATGTCAGCGAGCGAAAGCAACTCGAGAAACTGACCATCATGCAGGAGACGCAGCGGCAGCTTCTCGAGCACGAGATTCTCGCGCGCGAGAGCGAGCGGGAGCGGCTGGCCCGCGAACTGCACGACGAGTCCGGCCAGATGCTCACGTCCCTGTTGGCGGGTCTTCGCCTGATCGAAGAGTCCAAGACGGTGAAGGACGCCAAGAAGCAGGCCCGTGCTCTTCGCGAACTCACCTCCCGCGCCATTGGCGACGTGGGGAGACTCTCCCGTGACTTGCATCCCATCGTACTCGACGATCTCGGCTTCGCGATCGCGCTGCGAAATTACGTGAACCAATATTCCACACTGCACGGTATTAAGGCTCAGTTGGAGATTGCGGGCTTGGATACCCATCGTCTTCCTCACTCCATGGAACGCGGCCTGTACCGCATCACGCAGGAAGCACTGACCAACGTGGCCCGGCACGCTCAGGCCAGCGAAGTTGCTGTCCTGGTTCGCCTTCAAGATCAGGACTTCACGATAATGATCCGCGACAACGGCCGCGGATTCTCCACATTGAACAGGGACGCTGACGCGAGAAAACATCTGGGCCTGCAAAGCATGCGCGAGCGGGCCTCCATTATGGGCGCCCAGCTCAAAGTGGAATCCGCTCCGGGACAAGGCACTTGCATCACGGTGAGCGTGAAAATCCCTGCCAGCCTCGAAGGCCCAGCGCGCGATATCGCTTCAGAAGATTCCGGGAGGTCGGCACACTAGCCGCTAATGGCTACTGTTCCCAAGATCCGCGTCCTAATCGCCGACGATCATGCCATCTTGCGTGCTGGTCTCCGCATGCTGATCGATTCCCAGCCCGACATGAAGGTGATTGCGGAAGCTCCCAACGGGGAGGAGGCCGTCCGTCTGGGCAGCGCCGAGCGCCCTGACGTGGTCATTCTCGACATCACTATGCCCGGAGGTGGCGGCCTGCGTGCCGTCCCTGAAATTCTGAAAGCCTGTGCCTCCACCCGGGTGCTGCTGCTCACCATGCACGAAGAGCCCGCCTATCTCCGCACTGCGCTGGCCTCGGGAGCGGCCGGCTATGTCCTTAAGAAGAGCGTTGACGCCAACCTTCTCGCCGCCATTCGCTCCGTCCATAAAGGCCGCTCCTACATCGATTCCGAACTGGCGAGCGCCCTGATCCAGCACGCGCTTCCGGACCTCGCTCAACCAGGACGTCCGGATGAAGTTTTGAGCGAACGCGAGCTTCAGGTCCTGAAACTGGTTGCGGAAGGTTTCAGCAGCCGTGAAATTGCGGAACAGATTTACATTGGGGTAAAGACAGTGGAGACCTACCGGGCCCGATTTGCCGAAAAACTTGGCCTGAAATCACGCGCGGATCTGGTGCGCTATGCTCTGGAAGTCGGTCTGCTCTCCCCCGAACGATTCAGCGTCGCCGAAAAGCGAGAGAAGAAACGGCCTGAACGGCCCGCCAAATAGGAGCATCGCCCATGAACATCCGCTTGTTGATCCTGAGTTGCATTGTTGTCAGCCTTACGTGGTTCATTCCCTGCTACGCGCAGAACCAGCAGCAGCCGGCAACCTTGCGGAGCGTTTTGCTGCACGAACTGCGCACGGGGCACAACCAGGCCGAATGGTTCGCGCCTATTTCTGCGGCGGTGGACGGACTCAGCGCCGAGCAGGCCCGCTGGCAACCACCCGCCGGAGCGCACTCCGCTGGCCAGCTCACGTATCATCTGCTGTTTTGGAATCGGCGCGCGCTGGAAAAATTCCAGGGTAAGCCGGAATCGAAGTTCAGTGGCAACAACGACGAGACCTTCACCAATTTTGACGACAAGCAATGGGCTGATGTCGTCAAGCAACTCGACCAGGTAATGACCGATCTGGAGAAACTGGTGGAGTCGGCCGACGAACAAAAGCTCGCCTCCATCGCGCCCACCATTGCCAATATTTGTACGCACAACGCCTACCATGTCGGGCAGATCGTTTATGTGCGCAAACTACAAGGCTCGTGGAATCCGGAAAAGGGCGTGAAGTAGGAGCGACCCACGCGCACAAAAATGCTGCCAGAGACCGGCCACCAAAGTGAGGCCTGGCGAACCTTTTCAGGAGCGCGACGCCATTTTGCCGATACAATCTTGGCCCATGCTTCGCACTGAACTGTACGCGGATCCCAAGCGCTGTTTTCTGCACGACCTCGTACTGGATTCCTGCCGGCGCAATAGCAACAAGACCGCACTGGTGGACGGCTCGAACGGCCGACGCCTGAGTTATGCGGAGTATGGCGAGACAGTTGAAGCCGTGGCGCGAGGTCTGACGGCAGCGGGAGTCAAGCCTGGCGATGTGGTTGCCATTTTCCTCGCGAACTCCTGGGAGTTCTGCACAGCGTTTCACGGCGTTCAACTGGCGGGCGCCATTCCTACCCTGCTGAACCCGACCTATCGCGAGCGCGAGGTCCGCTACCAGTTAGAAAATTCCGGCGCCACGGTTCTGATTACCGACGGCGGTAATATTGCGGGCATCAATCTTGCAGGGTTGCCGAATCTCCGCCGCGTCTATACCACGCGCCAGCCTGCCACGGGAACAGAGTCTTTCCACGATTTGTTGCAGACGCGAACTGGTCGTTACTGCAAAGCGGAGCAACCATCCGATAAGGCTATTGCAGCCCTTCCATATTCCAGCGGAACCACGGGACTGCCCAAGGGCGTCATGCTCTCGCACTTGAATCTGGTGGCGAATATCTACCAACTGCTAGGACCGAATGGGGCTCGGCTCAGCGCTACGGATAACATTCTCTGCTGCTTGCCCCTGTATCACATCTACGGGCTCAACGTGATTCTGAGCCCCGCACTCATTCTGGGCGCAACGCTAATCGTCACCCCACGATTCAATATCGAGCAGATGGGCAAGACTCTTGTGGATGAAGGCGTGACCATGATGCCGCTGGTCCCTCCGGCGATTCTGGCGATATGCCAGGCGGCCGGAGCCGGTCAGTTCCCGCGCGATCATCACGTGCGGTGGGTAAAGTCCGGCGCAGCGCCACTGGCTCCGGATCTTCCCCGGCGTTTCACCGAGCTCACCAATATCCTGGTGTGCCAGGGATATGGAATGACCGAGGCCTCCCCCGT
>JAICJP010000116.1 GCA_025928375.1 Candidatus Sulfotelmatobacter sp. | reverse complement strand
GGCGTGGGGAACATCTCCGGCACATTGATAAGCGTGAATTCGCGTCGAGGCATGACCTCGCACAACGGAACTCTGGGACATGAGATCCGTAAGTTCCAGGAGTTCTCGTTTCCCTGGGAGTCGCAAAGTGTGCTCATCATGCATTCCGATGGACTCGGTTCCAGGTGGGATCTGAATCAATATCCCGGGATTATGACAAAGCATGCGAGCGTCATTGCAGCCGTACTGTACCGCGATTTCGAACGGCAACGCGATGACGTCACGGTCCTGGTAGCGAAGAATCTGGAGTAGTTTCCGTATGGCTTTACCGCTCTTGCGAATGGAAATCCGCCACGAGTATGACGTGGTGCTGGTGAGGCAGCGCGCGCGCCAGATCGCAGCGGCGCTGAAATTCGATTCACAGGACCAGACGCGCATCGCGACAGCCCTGTCGGAAGTAGCGCGGAATGCCTTCCAGTATGCGGGCGGAGGCTTGGTCGAGTTTCAGATTGAAACTCCACCTGCGGCCGCGTTATCCATCACTGTGAGCGACAAGGGACGCGGGATCGAGAACCTCCGCGAAATCCTGGATGGAAAATACGTCTCACGAACCGGCATGGGCCTGGGCATGATTGGGGCCCGGCGATTGATGGATGTGTTCACGGTGGAGAGCACTTCCCGCGGGACGAAGGTCGTGCTGGGCAGGAATCTGCCACCGCGGTTCTCCGGTCTCAGCAAGAAGGGGCTCGACGATCTGCTCACGCAGATCGAGTCGCAAGGGCCGAGCAATGCCTACGAAGAATTACAGCAGCAGAATCAGGAACTGCTGAGGGCTCTGGACGAACTGCGCACGCGCCAATTGGAGCTGGCACAACTGAATCGGGAACTGGACGAGACCAATCGCGGCGTAGTGGCGCTCTACGCGGAACTCGACGACAGAGCCGATTTCCTGCAGCGCGCGTCCGAGTTGAAAAGCCACTTCCTGTCCAACATGAGCCATGAGTTTCGTACCCCGCTGAATTCCATTATGGCGTTGAGCCAAATCCTGCTCGACCGCATGGATGGAGAACTGACGGAGGAGCAGGACAAGCAGGTGCGGTTCATCAAGAACTCCGCACAAGATCTCAGTGACTTGGTCAACGATTTGCTGGATCTTGCCAAGGTGGAAGCGGGGAAGGTGACGATTCGTCCGACGCGCTTTGATATCAAGACATTGTTCGCAGCGCTGCGCGGCATGCTTCGTCCTCTGCTGGCACAGAATTCGTCGGTGCGGCTTATCTTCGATGATCCTGACGAAGATATAGAAATTTATAGCGACGAAGGCAAGCTGTCGCAGATTCTGCGAAATCTGATCTCCAATGCGTTGAAGTTCACCGAACGCGGCGAGGTGCGGATCTTTGTCTCCCGCGACCAGGATCAGACCATCGCGTTTGAGGTCTCGGATACTGGAATTGGAATCGCGGCAGAGGATCAAGAGCGCATTTTCCAGGAGTGGACCCAGGTTGAAGGCAAGCTGCAGAAAGTTGCCAAGGGAACAGGCTTGGGCCTGCCGCTCTCGCGCAAACTGGCGCAGTTGCTGGGCGGAGATGTTTCTGTGAACAGTGAAGTGGGGGTGGGCTCTGTGTTCACGGTCAGGATACCAATACAGTTCCGTGGCGCCACCGAAGTTTCGCACGAGCCCGACGCAAAGCCGGAACTTGACGCCACCAAGTTGCCGGTTCTGGTGGTTGAGGACAATCGCGAGGCCCTGTTCATTTACGAGAAGTACCTGAAGGACTCGAACTTTCAAGTGGTGCCAGCCAGCAGCATCCGCGACGCGCGGGCCGCAATGCGCTCGATGCGACCGTACGCTATCCTCCTCGACGTACTGTTGCAGGGCGAGCACTCCTGGGACTTTCTGCAGGGTCTGAAAGCGGATCCGGCCACTCGCGACATACCCGTGTATGTCATCACCGTGGTGGATAACCGGGACAAGGCGCTGGCCTTGGGGGCCGATGCTTTTCATCCGAAACCCGTCGAGCGGGGGTGGCTGATGAAGCAGTTGGAAGCCTCACTTTCATCGCATCCATCGCACCAGGTTCTGGTCGTCGACGACGATGCCACCTCGCGATATCTCCTCAAGGTCGTGCTGTCGCAAGCGAACTACGACATCGCAGAAGCCGGTGGAGGCATGGAGGGCCTGCGCATGGCTCGCCAGTTGAGCCCCGCCCTGATCGTGCTCGACCTGGTCATGGATGACCTGAGTGGATTCGAAGTTCTCGAACAGCTTAGCGCGGATCCGGCCACCCGATCGATCCCAGTAGTAATTCATACCTCCAAGGATCTCGACAAGGTAGAGCGAGCACGCCTGAGCGCCGCCATCGATATCGTCCCGAAAACTGTCATGAGCTCCCGCGAAAGTGCTCTCGCCAGTTTTTCGGAGGCCTTCCGCAAGGCGGGACTGACGCTCCTTCCCACGCACGATCAGGCGGTAGTTGCCGAGTAGACAAATGACGTACCCCACCCCACAAACGATTCTGGCCGTCGATGACAATGACGCATTCCGCTATTCGGTGGTGCGACGGCTTCGCGATGCAGGTTTCTATGTGACCGAGGCCGCAACCGGAGCGGAGGCGCTGCGACTGGCAAGGGAAGAGCCTGTTCTGATTACGCTCGACATCAACTTGCCGGATATAGACGGTTTTGAAGTGTGCCGCAGGTTGAAGAGCGATCCGGTTACACGCGAAATCCCGGTCCTTCACTTGTCCGCTTCGTGCATCGGCTCAGAGAACAAGGTGCGCGGGCTGGAGGGCGGGGCTGACGCGTATCTTACCGAACCCATCGATCAGCAGGAATTAGTGGCCACGGTGAAAGCCTTGCTGCGCATGCGGGAGGCGCAAAGAGAAGCACGGCGCCAGGCCCAAGAAGCAGAACGAGCGAGGCAGGAACTGAAAACCATTAACCAGACTCTGGAAGCGCGAGTGCAGCAGAGGACTTCGGAACTGCAACGGCACATTTCGGAAGTGCAAAAGCTTTCCAGCTTCTTGCTGCAGGCACAGGATGAAGAGCGACGGCGAATCTCCCGCGAATTGCACGACAGTACGGGTCAGCTGCTAGTGGCTTTGAAGCTGAATGTGAACCAGTTGAAATCTGAATTCGCAAATCAGAATCCAGAGGGGCAGCGCATTCTCCAGGACACGGAAGCCGTGGTGGAAGAAATGAGCCGCCAGCTTCGAACCATGTCTTACTTGCTGCATCCGCCTCTTCTCGACGAAGCAGGCCTGGTTTCTGCGCTGCGCTGGTACGTGGACGGATTCGCCAGCCGCAGCAGCCTGAAAGTCACGCTGGACGTGCCCGGCCACATGCAACGGCTTCCTCAAGCTTTGGAAACCACGATCTTTCGCCTGGTTCAGGAATCCCTTACCAACATTCATCGCCATTCCGAAAGTAAAACCGGCTCCATCCGCATCGTGAGCAATGATAACGAGGTCCTGGTGGATGTTAGCGATGAGGGGAAGGGATTCTCCTTCGACTCGGAGGTGGAAGGCCGAACCTCCCGGCCCGGGGTCGGCATTCTGGGCATGAGGGAACGCGTACATCGATTCGGCGGAACGCTGGATATCGCGTCCGGTTCTTCGGGCACGCATGTTGTTGCCAGGCTGCCGATCCATTCCGTGGAGGGCACCGCAGTTAAGGTTTTCTAGGGGGACAGCCTCCCCCTTGGCTGTCCGGCCCCACGAAGGGGATCGCCACGAGCAAAGGGAGTGTCTCCTCAAGCAGCAAAAGTCAAGACCTCGATCGGCTATGGTGTGCACCAGAAGCGTTGCAGAGTAGGTGTAATCTGTTCATTCGGAAGAGGGTTGCGACCATAAAGTCATGTGTAAATAATTGCTTGTATCTCGTTAACACTCAGCAACATACATCGCGACGTTAAATCGGTTTAACTCCCTCTCTGATACCGCTTTTCTGGCGGTAAGGTTATGGGCGACCGTGAGCCGCGGCATCGCGCTGGCGCGTCGCTAGCTTCAAGGTGAGGCATTCCCTTGCGCAAGCTGATCGTCCAACTTCGCCCTGCGGGGAAGGCAATGGCGGCTATCCCTACGGTGCAATTTTCGCGGTCGTAGAGCCGAGGTGTTTCAGAGGTATTCAGGGCAGGGAGCCTGGCGCTCCTGCCCCGAGAGTCAGGAAGTCGCTACGGTTGAGTCTTCTGTTCGACCTTGGCTGCACCACGACGCGTTTTACGCGCGCTCTTGTGGGCAGCCTTTTTGGTGGTAGTTTTTGTCTTGTGGCCGGCTCTTCTAGCCGTGTTGTTCGTGGCTCGCGCCGTATCTTTCGCAGCGTTTTTGGTGGAGTGACCGGCGTCCTTCATATCTTGCTT
This sequence comes from Candidatus Sulfotelmatobacter sp., assembly GCA_025928375.1. GTDB lineage: Bacteria > Acidobacteriota > Terriglobia > Terriglobales > Acidobacteriaceae > Sulfotelmatobacter. The sequence goes on along the minus strand of JAICJP010000116.1, from coordinate 7,696 downwards.
GGGGCTGTCCTGCGGAACGCGGGCGTAACCCACATTTGCCAACGCCATTGCCAAAGCTAGGCCTGCTAGTTGCTTTCCCAGTCGCATCGAAATTCCTCGTCGCTGAGCGGTGTAACTTCCGTGTTGTGAGTTGCCGTAATGAGAACGCCAAGTGGCTAGATGCCGCCCTCGGTTCCGGTGGAATAATCATCAGCGCGGCTGCTGACTCGATTAGTGATCTCCTGCACTTTGTCGGTGATGTTGTTGCGGAGTTCCTCTCCACTGGATGGGGCCAACAACATTCCGGCTCCAATGCCCACTCCGACGCCGGCGGCGAACGCCAGGAAGTTTCTCAGGGTGTGATCTTGTCGCGGATAAATAGCGTCGCGCGCGCCCTCGGCCATCTCGGAAGCGCGGCTGGAGGCGCGATCCACTGTGTCGGCAGTCTGGTCCATGAGGTAGACAGCCGTCTTCAAAATCGATTTCACAACACTGTTGAGTTTCATCGTGATCATCCTCTCTCTCTCTGTTATGCGCCGCCAACTGGGCCTACAACTCCACGTCGAGGCTAATCTGGGAACGCAAGTGTGTCAGTACGGGGAATCTGGTACTTCCTACGGAAGCGGTAGGTACAAACGTTTTCCAGGTCGCATAACGGACAGGTGGCAACCTGCGTAATGGATTCATCTTCTAAGTTTCCAACGTCCTATCAGCTTGGAGCCCACAAACGATCTGCAGAATACGCATAACCGGAAAAGTGTTTGTATTCGCCGTATTGGCGGCGGCGGCGTGCAGCCTCCCTGCGTTCGCGGTGCTGGGAGAGGATGTGTCCTCGGTGCAGGCCGACCGAGTCCATAGCAACGCCAGTATGCGGGTTACCACAGCGCAGAATTATACGATTCACGAGCTGCGCTCTGCGACGGGCGTGGTAGTCCGGGAATATGCGTCGGCGTCAGGGAAGATCTTCGCAGTTTCCTGGCAGGGACCCACGCTTCCGGATATGAAGCAGCTGTTGGGATCGTACTTTGAAGAGTTCCAGAAGGCCGCGCAGTCGCAGAATCGACCGGGTGGTCACAGCCCGCTGATTATCCAGCACCCCGGATTTGTCGTGGAGCTGGGCGGACACATGCGATCGTTCGTGGGACGAGCCTACCTTTCGGACCAAATGCCATCCGAGGTTAGCAACCAGGAGATCCGGTGAAATTTTCGGCAATGATGGCATTAGGCCTGACTACAGTCTCTCTGGCTTGCGGAGGCGGCAGTTCACATAAGAACAGCATGCTTCCAATCGCCGTGTCGGCAAGCAACATTCAGCCGATCGTCGTGAACTCCGGGCCCGCGGGGAACTACGCGAACGGGTTATTTACGAGTGTGACCGTCTGCGTGCCGGCGAGTTCGAACTGTCAGACCATTGACGGCATTCTGGTGGACACCGGCTCATTCGGATTACGGATCCTATCGTCTGCGGGCGGCGGCGCCCTCACCCTATCGCTACCCCAGCAGAAGGCGTCGAACGGCACTGTGGGCGAGTGCACCCTGTTTGTAAGCGGGTATACCTGGGGCTCAGTGAATACGGCCGACGTGATGATTGCCGGGGAGCAAGCCAGCAATGTTCCGGTGCAAGTGATTGATCCCACTTTTGCCGCTGTGCCCTCGGCCTGCAAAAGTGCTGGAGTTCCCGAGAACGACAGCTTGCAGACGCTGGGCGCCAACGGCATTCTTGGAATAGGCCCGTTTGCAGCTGATTGCGGTGAAGCATGCGATCAGACGGGGTCGTCGAATCCGGGAATGTATTATGAATGCGCCGGCAGCTCTTGCCAGATCGCGGCGGAGCCGGTCACCCAGCAGGTTCAAAACCCTGTTGCTCTTTTTCCCGGCGACAACAATGGGGTCATTATCCAGTTGCCGGCGCTCACGGCTTCAGCGGGGAGCTTGAGCGGATCGATGATATTTGGCATCGGCACGCAATCCAACAATTCGTTGGGCAAAGCTAAGGTGTTCCCGGTGAATTCCAGTGGGGAGTTCACCACCACGTTCAAAGGCCAGACCTATCCGGCCTTCGTCGACAGCGGCTCCAATGCGTTGTTTTTCCTGAACACCAACACCACTGGGCTGTCCACGTGCAGCAATAGTTCCGGCTTTTATTGCCCGAGTTCTACGCAGAATCTGTCGGCCGTGACCTCATCGGGCAGCCCCAGTCAGACGATTAATTTCAGCATTGCCAATGCGGATTCGCTGTTCTCGAATCGTGGGGACTTTGTATTTGAAAATCTAGGTGGGCCCAATCCGGGCACATTCGATTGGGGGCTGCCGTTCTTCTTCGGGCGCAGCGTCTTTACGGCGATCGAGGCGCGCAGCACCCCGGCGGGAACGGGACCTTTCTGGGCCTATTAGGCCTATCTGCTAATTCCGTACGAACTTACAGCCAACACCGGATGGACTCCTAAACGCAGGGGCGGCTAGCGTCAGTGCTGCATTGTGTTGTCGTCCCGGTGCGCGCGGAAATGAGGCTGCGATGATTGAAAACAAAGGGTTTGCAGTTAGAGCTGGTGGGCGCAGTGGGCTGGCGATATTTGTCGGCTTTCTGCTCGGACCCGTGGGCGAGCATGCATCCACCGTGACCACCAGCGCCGACATCCTCAGCTACTCGCGAACCCGTGGGCTATTCGCCGGGACGAACCTGGATGGTTCCGCGATCACCGAAGACGAAGATGAAGCCCGCACTCTGTACGGTTCGAAGGTGCCATCTCGAGACATTCCTGCGGGCAAGACGCAAGCTGCGAGTACGAGGGGCGGGTTCGTGAGCGAGGTCGCTAAGTATGCTGACCAGCCGACGCAAAGGCAGTAACCGACTGGTCATTGCCTGAAGCGACAACCGCCGATCTTTCTTTCACATCCAAGGAGCCCTATGGCCGAGCGCCAGGCAGGTATCGTGCCCGAAACCTCGTCGCAGCCTTCCGTGATCCCGGAGCAGCAACTGTTCCTCTTCCGCGAGATTCTTGAGCTGCTGGAACAGAAGAAGATGCCGTACGCAGTTGCGGGTGCGTTCGCGCTGCGCCAGCACACTGGAATCTCTCGCGACACGAAAGATCTGGATCTGTTTCTGACCTCGAAGAACGCCATCAAAGCTTTGAAGCTTCTGGAACAGGAAGGCTTCGAGTGTGAAGTTTGCGATCCCGTATGGCTTTTCAAAGCTCACCGCGGCGAATTCTTTGTGGATCTGATTACCGGGATGAGCAATGCCGTGATCGTTGTGGAAGACTCGTGGATGGAGCGCGCCAAGCCCGCCGTGATTTACGACGTGAGCACGCGGGTGCTGGCAGGCGAGGAGTTGATTGCGTCCAAGCTGTTTGTTACCCGGCGCGAGCGCTTCGATGGCGCCGATATCGCACACGTCATCTATGGCACTCAAGGCAAACTGGACTGGCAGCGAGTGCTGCAGTTGATCGGGGAAAATTGGGAGATGCTGTTCTGGGCGCTCGTGCTCTTCCGTTATGCGTATCCGGCCCAGACCGGCTACGTGCCTAAGGAGTTGTGGCAGGAGTTGATTGATCGTTATCGGGACACCGTCGCCCATTCGGACCCCGGCGCCAGGTTCCGCGGCAGCCTGATTGATGACAAAATGTTCGCAATTGATGTTAACGAGTGGGGAATGGCCAACCTGATGCAGGAGCATCGCGAACGCCGCCTGCGTAATCTAAAGCCCAACGGCAAAGCGATATGAGGATTGCAGCCACCGCCGATTTGCATTTCTCTCCATCGCGGCAAAGTGCGTTGCATGATCAGTTAAGCCACGTGCGCGACGAAGCCGACGTTCTTCTTCTGGCCGGAGACCTGACTAACTATGGCCAGCCAGATGAAATGGAGCCGCTGCTCAACGTGGTACTTCGCTCGCGGATTCCGACCATCGCTGTGCTCGGCAATCACGACTACGAAAGCAACCGCCAGGCAGAGTTGATGAAGATGATGACGGCAGCTGGGATTAAGGTTCTCGACGGTACGGCGTATGAGCGGGATGGAGTTGGATTCGCCGGCACCAAGGGCTTTGTCGGAGGCTTCGGGCGCGGGATGCTAACGGCTTTCGGGGAGGCGGAACTGAAGACTTTCGTACAGGTTTCGATCGATGAGGCTATCAAGCTGGAACGCGCCATGGCGCAGCTCCGCACCCCGAAGAGAGTGGTTGTGCTGCACTATTCGCCGATTGCGGCTACGGTGCAAGGGGAAGCGGCCGAGATTTTTCCGTTTCTGGGTACGTCGCGCCTGGCCGAGGTCGTGGACCGACACGGGGCTGACCTGGTAGTTCACGGGCACGCGCATCACGGGCAGCTGGAAGGCAAGACCACTGGCGGAGCTCCTGTTTATAACGTCGCGATTACCTTGCTGCAGGGACGGACGCCTGCATCGGCTTATCGCATTTTCGATGTCTAATTCATACAACAGGAACGATGCCCCGTAGCGCTGTGCTCAAAAGCAATCGAATAGGTGCCAACCGGCTGCCGGATGGAAGCTGGCAGTTTCTGCTGTGGGCTCCGCATTCCAGATCTGTATCCATCATGCTGGTTGAGAACGGGCGCACGATCCCTATGGACCCGCTGCAGGGCGGCTACCATGAGGCCATTGTCGGCGATCTCTCAGTGGGAACGCGCTACTTCTATAGGCTGGAGGATGGGCGCGAACTCCCGGATCCCGCCTCTCGATTCCAGCCGAAGGGTGTCCATGGGCCGTCGCAATTGGTGGATACGGGAGCGTTCCGTTGGACCGACCACAACTGGAAGGGCCGGAAGCTGGAGGGAAGCATTCTGTACGAAGTTCACATTGGAACATACACGCGAGAAGGCACGTTTGACGGCCTGATCCCCCAGCTGGCGCGTTTGGTGGAACTTGGCGTCACCAGCATCGAAATCATGCCGGTTGCTCAATTTCCGGGAGCACGCAATTGGGGATACGATGGAGTCTACGAGTATGCGCCGCAAAATTCTTATGGCGGACCGGAAGGACTGCAACGGCTGGTCGATGCCATTCACGCGCACGGCTTGGCCGCCATCCTGGATGTGGTTTACAACCATCTCGGGCCGGAAGGCAACTACCTTAATGCGTTCGCTCCTTATTTCACCGACCGTTATCGAACCCCGTGGGGGCAGGCTCTAAATTTCGACGGGCCCGGCAGCAACGACGTGAGAAGATTTTTCCGGGAAAACGCGTTGTATTGGTTCCAAGACTACCATTTTGATGCCTTGCGGCTAGATGCTGTCCACGGCATCTTCGATTTCAGCGCACAACATTTTCTGGCAGAACTCAAGGGAGCGGCGGACGAACTGTCGCAAAAACTGGGGCGGCCACTTCATCTCATTGCGGAAAGCGATCTTAACGACTCTCGACTGCTCCGCGATCGGGCTCACGGCGGTTACGGACTGGACGCGCAGTGGAGCGATGACTTCCATCATTCGGTGCATACGCTGCTGACGAACGAAAGGCGGGGCTACTACGAGGATTTCGGCGGAATCCAGCCGCTGGTCTCGACTCTCCAGGACGGGTGGCACTATCGCGGGCAATATTCGCCGCACCGGCAGCGCAGCCATGGCAATCAGCCTCCGGAAATTGCACCCTCAAGGTTCGTCGTTTACAACCAGAATCATGACCAGGTGGGAAATCGAGCGGCAGGGGATCGGCTATCAAGTTTGGTGCCGTTCGAAGCTCTCAAACTCGCAGCCGGAGTTACTCTGCTGTCGCCCTTCACGCCGCTGATTTTCATGGGTGAAGAATACGGAGAGACAGCACCGTTTCAGTACTTCACGAGCCATGGAGATCCGGCGCTGGTCGAAGCGGTGCGCCGTGGGCGCCGCGAAGAGTTCGCCGCCTTCGGGTGGCAGGAAGCTGTGCCCGATCCACAGGACGAGCAGACCTTCCTTGGTTCTCACCTGGACCATTCTCTCGAAGAACAAGAGCCGCATAAAACCCTTCTTCGCTTTTACCAGACACTGATTCGGTTGCGGGGCGAGCTCGGGGTCGCGTCGGCGAGTTCGCATCAGGTCAGGGAAGTCGGCGATTGCCAGGCATTGTTGACCTACAAGACAAGTGCGCGAGATCTAGCCGTAGTCATGAATTTTGCCGAATTCCCCGTCAGCCTGAACGTCCCGGAACTGGACGGGAACTGGGCGTCGCTACTGTATTCAGCAGAAGGTTCATGGAGCGGGTTGGGCGATGATTCCGCGCCCATGTCGCTGCCGCAACGGGAATTGCGGCTGGGTCCATACTCGTTCGTGGTTTTCGCAAATCGTGCCTCCCAGGAGGTTCAGTGAACTACGTTTGCATTCATGGGCACTTCTATCAGCCCCCGCGCGAGAATCCCTACCTGGAAGCGATCGAATTGCAGGACTCGGCCTATCCCTACCACGACTGGAACGAGCGCATCACGGCGGAGTGCTACGCGCCCAATGCGGCGTCACGCATCGTCGATGCCGAGAACCGCATCGTGAAGCTGGTCAACAACTATGCCCATATAAGTTTTAACTTTGGTCCGACACTGCTGTCCTGGATGAAGGAACTGGTTCCGAATGTGCATGCGGCGATCGTTGAAGCGGATGAAGATAGCCGTCAGCGATTCTCCGGCCATGGATCGGCCATTGCGCAAGGCTACAACCACATGATCTTTCCGCTGGCGAACCGGCGGGATAAGGTCACGCAGGTGAAGTGGGGAATCGCCGATTTCGAGAGCCGCTTCGGGCGCAAGCCGGAAGGCATGTGGCTGCCGGAAACAGCGGCGGATACCGAGACTTTGGACGTGCTGGCCGAACACGGAATCTTGTTCACCATTCTTGCCCCGCGCCAAGCCAAACGCGTGCGCAGCAAACGGAGCGGGCGGTACCATGACGTGACCGGGTCCCGCATTGATCCCGCGCATCCCTATGTTGCCAAGCTGCCCTCGAAGAAACGGCTGAGCATTTTTTTCTACGATGGGCCAATCTCGCAGGCTGTGGCGTTCGAAGGATTGTTGAGCGACGGCAAACGATTTGCCGACCGGCTGATGAGCGGATTTTCCGCGACTCGTCAATTCCCCCAACTGGTGCACATCGCTACCGATGGGGAAAGCTATGGGCACCACCACCGCTTCGGCGAGATGGCTCTGACCTACGCCCTGGAAGAAATCCAGAATAACGATGCCGCGCAGCTGACCAACTACGGCGAGTACCTGGAGAAGTATCCCAATGAAGATCTCGTAGAAATCGTGGAGAACAGCTCCTGGAGCTGTGTGCATGGCGTGGAGCGCTGGCGGAGCGATTGCGGCTGCAACTCCGGCGGGCATCCCTGGAATCAACAGTGGCGCGGACCGTTGCGTGCCGCCCTGGATTGGTTACGGGATCGTCTCGCTCCCATCTTCGAATCTCGCCTGAGCCGCTATGTTCGCGATCCGTGGGCTGCGCGCGACGGCTACATTCGCCTGATCCTCGATCGTTCGGAAGCATCGCGGGCCGCATTTTTTGCTGAACACGCCGGACGGCAACTCAACGCGGAAGAACAGACCGACGCTTTGAAGCTGCTTGAGATGCAGCGTCATGCCATGCTCATGTACACCAGCTGCGGCTGGTTCTTTGACGAACTCTCAGGCCTGGAGACCGTTCAGGTGATTCATTACGCAGGACGCGCACTGCGGCTGGCGGAGGAATGCTCGGGAGAATCGATCGAGGCGGAATTTGTGCAGCATCTCGCGGCGGCGAAG
>JAICJP010000183.1 GCA_025928375.1 Candidatus Sulfotelmatobacter sp. | reverse complement strand
GGGGCAAGGGTGGCTTGCGCGGGATCTTGTGGGCGGGGGCGGATGGTTCCTGCTTGTAAGCCACGCAATGTTTCGATCATGAGAACGGTGCCGGCTGCGGCGAGTTTTGGGGCAAGGATCTCGGAAGTGTCGTCAGGCGCGATCGGGAGTTCCTGTTGCAAGAGGATGTCGCCGGTGTCGAGTCCGGCGTCGATGCGCATTGTAGTGTTGCCAGTGACTGAATCGCCGTTGGCAATGGCCCACTGGATGGGTGCTGCGCCGCGAAATTTCGGAAGTAATGAGGCATGCAGGTTGATGTTGCCCAATGGCGGGAGTTCGAGCATCCATTGCGGGATGATGCGGCCGTATCCGACCACGATGATGGCGTCGGGCTTGATGTGAGCCAGTTGCGCGCGGAATTCTTCGTTGGTCTTGATCTTCTCGGGCTGGGTGATTGGCAAACTGAGTTTCAGGGCGGATTGTTTGACAGGGGATGCGACGAGTTCGAGGCCTCGGCCTTTGGGGCGGTCCGGTTGAGTGATGACAAGATGGACGCGGTGGCCGGATGCGACGAGCGTTTCCAGCGTGGGGACGGCGAACGACGGAGTGCCGCAGAAGACGAGGTCGAGAGGCATTTTTGGATTTGGTAATTTTGTAATTTGGTAATTGAGTAATTGAAAATCTAACGAACGGGAGCGGTCCTCACGTGAGAGGGTTTTAAATACCCAATTACAAAATTTCCCAATTACAAAATCTCTACCATTCTCCGGCTTTCATTAGCTTGCGGATTTTGCGTTTCATCAGGTCGCGTTTCAGTGCGCTCACGTGACTGATGTAAAGCTTGCCATTCAGGTGATCGGTTTCGTGGAGGAAGGCGCGGGCCAGGAGTTCTTCTCCTGTTTCTTCGAAAAATTTTCCGTTCGCGTCCTGCGCGCGCACCGTGACTTTGTTGGGGCGGGTGACATTCTCGCGGAAGTCGGGGATGCTGAGGCATCCTTCGCTCTGGGTGTGCTTGCCCTCGGTGTGGATGATTTCGGGATTGACCAGGACCAGCTTCGCGTTGGGATCTTCCTTAAAGGTGACGTCGATGACGGCGATGCGCTTGCCGATGCCGATTTGCGGGGCAGCGAGGCCGACGCCGTGGGCAGCGTACATGGATTCGAACATGTCTTCGACGAGCCTCTTCAAATCGTCGTCGAACACCGTAACCGTTTCCGAAGGTTTCTCGAGAACGGGGTTGCCGAATTTTACGATGGGGTAGATCATCAGAAATTTTTCAGTTGCTGGCAGTATCCCTGGAAATTGCGCAAGGTCTCGGTCATGGAATCGCCGCCGAACTTTTCGAGAGCGCAGCGGGCGAGGGTGAGAGCCACCATGGCCTCGGCGGCTACTCCGGCCGCGGGGACGACACACACGTCGGAGCGTTCGTAGGCGGCCTTGACCGGCTCGCGGGTGGAAAAATCTACGGACTGCAGGGGACGGCGCAAGGTGGAAATCGGTTTGAGATAGCCGCGGACGCGGATGTCTTGACCGTTCGAGATGCCGCCTTCGATGCCTCCGGCGTTGTTGTGAGCGCGGGAGAAGGCGGTGAAGCCGGGCGTCCCGTTGTAGCCGATTTCGTCATGCACTTGAGAGCCGGGGCTGAAGGCGGCGGCGACTCCGCTGCCGATCTCGACTGCCTTAACGGCCTGCAGTGACATGACTGCGGCCGCGAGTAGGCCGTCCAGGCGCTCGTCCCATTGCGCGTAGGTGCCGAGCCCGGGCGGGACCTGGTGGGCCACGACTTCGAAGACTCCACCCAGCGAATCGCCGGTTCTCAGGACTTTGTCCACTTCTTCTTTCATGCGCTGTTCGGTGTCAGGGTCGGCGCAGTTGAGAAGAACCTCGTCCTGATCGTAGAGGGCGCGAATTTTTTCCCATGCGACTTCCTCGTGCAAAGTGACGGCGCCGGTGGTGATGACGTGGCTGAGCACCTCGATGCCGAGTTCGCGCAGGAAGAGTTTGGCGAGCGCTCCGATGGCGACGCGGGCAGCAGACTCGCGGGCGGAGGCGCGCTCGAGAATGTAGCGGGCTTCGGGAAAATTGTATTTCAAGGCTCCGGCGAGATCGGCGTGGCCCGGGCGGGGGGAGGCGACCCGCTTGTGTTTTGCGGGATCGCCAGCGGCGACGGGGAGGGATTCCTCCCAATTTTTCCAGTCGCGATTGGCGATCTGCAAGGAGATGGGGGAACCGATGGTGATGGCGTGTCGAACGCCGGAGAGAATGTGGGCGGTATCACGCTCGATCTTCATGCGTCCGCCGCGGCCGTAGCCTTGCTGGCGACGCCAGAGCTCGCGGTCGACGAAGGCCTGATCGATTTTCAGGCCGGCGGGCATTCCTGAAAGGAAGGCGACCAGGGCCTCACCGTGAGATTCTCCGGCAGTGAAGTAGCGCAACATAAATTTTTGATTGTACCTGATGGCCGGAGGATCGCTATTGTTTTGGCGCTACTACTCTTCTTCTTCCTTGACCTCGCCGCGCTCGGCCTTGGCCTTCTCGATGATCTTGTCCTGTAGCTGACCGGGGACGACGTCGTAGTGATGCATTTCCATGTTGAAGCTGCCGCGGCCCTGGGTCATCGAGGTGAGTTCGACGCCGTAGGTGAGCATTTCGGACATGGGGACTTCGGCCTTGACGATCGTGTTGCCGCCCTTGTTGTCCATGCCCTGGATGCGTCCGCGGCGGCTGTTGAGGTCACCCATGATGGCGCCGGCGAAATCGTCGGGGACGGTGATCTCGACGTTCATGATGGGCTCGAGCAGGGTGGGCTTGGCGATCTCCATGGCTTTCTTGAAGGCGATGCGGCCGGCCATCTGAAAGGAGAGGTCGTTGGAATCGACGTCATGATAGGAGCCGTCGTAGAGGACAACCCTGAAATCGACTACGGGAAAACCGGCGAGGTAGCCGCGTCCGGCGGCGTCTTTGATTCCCTTTTCTACCGCAGGAATGAAGTTTTTGGGGATGGCGCCGCCGAAGATGTCGTTGACGAATTCGAATTCTCCGCCGCGGGGGAGCGGCTCCATTTTGATTTTGCAATCGCCGTACTGGCCATGTCCGCCGGTCTGTTTCTTGTGGCGTCCCTGAACGTCGGCCTTGCCGCGAATGGTTTCACGGTAGGGAACCTTGGGAGCTTTCAGGTTGACCTGCGTGTTGTAGCGCTTCTTCAACTTGGAAACTACGACTTCGATGTGCTGCTGACCGGTGCCGGCGATGAGAAATTCCTTGGTTTGGGGATCGCGGAAGAAACGCAGCATGGCGTCCTCTTCCATGAGCTTGTGAAGACCGGGGCCGAGCTTGTCTTCGTCGGCGCGGGTCTTGGGCTCGATGGCGAAGGTGATAGCGGGCTCGGGCAATTGGACGCGGGGATATTGAATGGGAGCGGACTTGTCGCCGAGAGTGTCGCCGGTCAGAGTGTCTTTCAGCTTGGGGACAGCTCCGATGTCGCCGGCGTGCAGCTCGTTGATGGGAATCGCGGTCTTGCCCTGCATGGTGGAGATGTGAGCGAACTTCTCCAGAGACGCGCGGCTGAAGTTCTGCAGCGTGGCGTCGTTCTTGAGAACTCCCGAGAAAACTTTGAAGTAGGAGATGCGTCCGGCGAAGGGGTCGGAAATGGTTTTGAAGATGTAAAGGGAGACAGGCTCCGCGTCCGTCTCGTGGCGTTTGGGAGCGTCGCCGTTGCCGCTGGAGGCAGGCTCTCCTTGCACCCACTCGTGTTCGGAGGGGGCGGGGGTGTAGTCGACGATGAAGTCCATGACGCGATCGGCGCCGATATTGCCGAGGCCTGAACTGAAGATGACGGGAAAGATCTTGTCCTCGCGGATGGCGTTGTGCAGGGCGGGAACCAAATCTTCTTCGCCGAGGGTTCCGGCTTCGAAGAATTTCTCCATCAGCGCGTCATCGCCTTCGGCAACCAATTCGACAAGCCGCTCGTGGGCTTCCTGGGCTCGCTCTTTCAAGTTAGCGGGGATGTCTGTTTCTTTGCCCTTGCCGTCGCCGCCCATCTCGTAGGTGTAGGCCTTCATGCGCACGAGATCGATAACACCGGAGAGACTTTTTTCGGCGCCGATGGGCAATTCGATGGGAATGACGTTGCGTCCGAAATTCTTCTCGATGGATTCGAGGACGCGGCTGGCGTCAGCGCGGTCGCGGTCCATGCGATTGACCACGATGAGGCGGGGAGTCTTGTATTCCTCGCAGTAATTCCAGACGCGCTGAGTGACGACTTCGACTCCGGCCACGCCATCGACGACCACGATGGCGGCATCGACCACGGGCAGAGCCATCTTGGCCTCATGGACGAACATATTGAAGCCGGGGGTGTCGAGGATGTTGATCTTGGTCTTGCCCCACTCGACGACCGCCAGACCGGTTGAGATCGACATTTTGCGCGCGACTTCTTCGTCGTCGTAATCGGTGGTGGCAGAACCGTCATCGACGCGGCCGAGACGGGGAGTGGCTCCCGAGGTAAAGAGCATGGCGGAGGCGAGCGATGTCTTGCCCGCGTGGCCGTGGCCGACCAACGCGACATTCCTTATGTTTTCTCCGGAATAGGCTTTCAAGTTGGGTCTCCTTCAGGCAGGCGTGGGAGGGAACGGCCCCGTGGAAAGAGGATGAGGACAGGAACTGACGCCCAAATGGGCTTATTCCTTCGAAGCACCCGCCAAAACCTAGGATGCTAACACGCGGCAAGCGAAGGCCTCAACCGAAGGGGGGACAAAGATTCAGGTTCCGGGCCGCAGATTCCACGCTATAATCCCCGCCAATCCGAAGCCTGCCGGTTCCTGTCAGCGACGGGCAGTCAATCCGAAAATTGGGCCTGATGGAGGCTTTCCATGAAATCGACCATGATGTCGTCGCCCTTGCTGCTGGGCGGAATGCTTGAGCGCGCGGCGAAGATATTTCCCAACGTGGAACTGGTGTCGGTGCGGGCGGACGGATCACGACAGCGATCGAATTATTTGGAAACGCAGCGGCGGGCGAAGCAGCTATCCGCGGCGCTGCTGACAGCCGGCATCCGCAACGGAGACCGGGTGGCGACTCTGATGTGGAACCAGCAGGAGCATGTGGAGGCATACTTCGGGGTGCCGGCGGTGGGCGCGGTGTTGCACACGTTGAACCTGCGGCTGCATCCGGAAGAGATCGCCTACATCGTCAATCACGCCGAGGACCGCTTTCTGATTGTGGACGCTACGCTGCTGGATGTTTACGAGCAATTCCGTCCACACGTGCAACTGGAGCGCGTGTTCGTAGTGGATCACGGGTGCGGGCAAACTCCGGGAGGAGAGTCGTACGAAGGATTGCTCGCGTCGGCGGGAGGTGCTGAGCCCGATTATCCTGCGTTGGACGAGGAGGAAGCGGCGGCAATGTGCTACACCTCGGGGACGACAGGGAAGCCCAAGGGAGTTCTTTATTCGCAGCGCGCTCTTGCGTTGCATTCTCTGACCATGGCTTTGCCGGATCAGCTTGGCTGCAGCTGTCACGACACGGTGCTCCCTGCGATGTCGATGTTCCACGCCAACGGATGGGGCTTTCCTTACGCGGCGACCATGATGGGCAGCAAGCAGGTTCTGCCGGGCCGGAATCTGCAACCGGAATGCCTGCTGGATTTGCTGGAAGGCGAGCAGGTGACGCTGACCGGAGGAGTGCCCACCATCTGGCTGGCCGTGCTGAATGCGCTGGAGTGCCATCGCGGTAGATGGAAGCTGGCTCCGGGCCTCAGAATCGTTGTCGCTGGCTCGGCCGCGCCTGAATCCATGTTCCGAAGATTCGACAAATTTGGAGTTCGCGTCATTCAGCTATGGGGCATGACAGAGACGACGCCCGTGGCGACAGTCTGCACTCCCAAGCCGCACATGGCGAACTGGACGGAAGACGAATGCTACGAGCAACGCGCGAAACAAGGTTGCCCATCCCCATTCATCGAAGTGCGGGCCGTGAACGATGCAGAAGAGGCGCCGTGGGACGGAAGGACAGCCGGCGAGTTGGAGGTTCGGGGACCGTGGGTGGCGAGCAGCTATTTCAAACTCGATCAGAGCGATCGCTGGACTAAGGATGGCTGGTTTCGCACCGGGGACGTGGTGACGATCGATGAGGAAGGCTACGTGAAGATCACCGACCGGGTGAAGGACTTGATCAAATCCGGAGGAGAGTGGATCAGTTCGGTGGATCTGGAAAATGCAATTGTGGCTCACGAAGCGGTGAAGGAGGCTGCGGTGATTGCGGTGGCGCATCCGAAGTGGGTGGAACGGCCACTTGCAGTCGTCGTGCTGAAAGAAGGCCGGCAGGTGAAAGAGGCGGAGTTATGTGCTTTCCTGGCGACGCGATTTGCGAAGTGGCAACTGCCGGATGCGTTCGTCTTTGTGGATGAACTGCCGCACACCTCGACGGGAAAGCTGCTGAAGAGCAAACTACGGCAACAGTTTGGCGAGTGGCAATGGGAGCAGGTTCCGGCAGGGCAACGCACCGCATGAAGCCGGGGTGAGAACCGGTGTATGATTTTCAGCACGATGTTAGGCGGACTTACCAACCAGGAGTGGGTCGCGCGCTATTCGCGAAGCCACCAGCACCCGGTCAACCGGATGTGCCACACCCTGGGGATCCCCACGATTCTCATTTCTGTGGCAGTGTTTCTGATCGGATTCCGTTTTCACAGGCTGTGGATCTGGGCTTTGGGGCTGTTCGTGTCGGGCTGGGTTCTGCAATTCGTGGGACATGCGTTCGAGGGCAAGCCGCCTGAGTTCTTCAAAGACTGGCGCTTTCTGTTTGTGGGTGTGCGCTGGTGGTGGGCCAAGATCAAAGGCAAAGCGTGATGGTGGCTTTGTCGACCTACCCACTCCATTATGCTGACCAGATTGGGTTCGATAGGGATAAAAATCAGGGATTAGGGCTCAGGGACCAGGGTTTAGGAAAAATATGCAGCGCCTGATTGCGCGATGTCTCCTGCTGTTGGCGGCTGCCGGAACGGTTCTTCCGCCGGCGCTGCAAGCCTCGGGTGCGCCCAGTCATCTGTGTTGCCGGCGATCGGCGCTGCATCGTTGTCACAGCTATGCGCTGACTGATCCGGAACAAGCGGCAATTCATGCGCCGGGATGTTCGCGCGATTGCCGTCGCGCCTCGGCAGTCTCGCAGTGGGCGCATCCGGAACGGTCGCGCGCGGTCGGGGCGCTGCAGCGCTCGGCGCTCAAGGCGGCAAAGATTCGCTCTCATTCTCTTGCGGTCCGGGTTTTTTCCGCGCGGTCGACGCGCGCTCCTCCTGCCTCGTAGGTCTCCCCATAAGGAAAAATTTGGCAGGCGCGAAAGCAGGCGGTTTGGTCTGCTTTTCCGTCCGCATCGGAGATGGTATGCGCTGCATTCGCATTGTGCTGTTCACATACGGATTGGCGGTCGCGCTGGCATGGGGCGCGGTGGTGGGATCGGTTCGCGGAATCATTCACGATCCCCAGCATCGTCCCGTGGCCAATGCCATGGTGATGATCAAGGCGAAGAACTCGGACTGGGGGGCGACAATGAATTCCGATGCGAACGGAGAATTCATTTTCAATGCGGTACCGCTGGGGGAGTACGCGGTCAGCGTTTCGGGAACGGGCTTTGAGCAGACGCAACAGGACGTGCTGGTGGCATCGGGTTCGCAGCCGGTGCTGCATTTTGCGCTGAACGTGGCGGGGACCAAGGAAACGGTGAATGTGTCGGCGAGTCCGGAAGGGGTGGCGACCGATTCGCATACTCCGACGACGGTGGTGGACCGCGAGGAGATTTCGCGAACTCCGGGGGCGGCGCGGACGAACAGCATGGCGATGATTACGGATTACGTTCCAGGCGCGTACATGGTGCACGACCAGCTGCATGTTCGCGGCGGGCATCAGACGAGCTGGCTGGTGGATGGAGTGCCAGTTCCGAATACGAACATCGCGTCGAATATCGGGCCGCAGTTCGATCCCAAGGACATTGACTACCTGGAAGTGAGCCGAGGCGGATATGGAGCGGAGTTTGGCGACCGGACCTATGGAGTATTTAACGTGGTGCCGCGTACCGGGTTTGAACGCAATCGCGAAGCAGAGGTGGTGTTGAGCGCGGGCAATTTTTATCAGACGAATGATCAGTTCAGCTTGGGCAGCCACGGTGCGCGGTTTGCCTACTATGCCAGCGTGAATGGCAACCGCAGCAACCTGGGGATCGAAACGCCGGTGCCGGAGACAGTGCACGACGCGACGAACGGGTATGGGGGATTTGGGACTTTGATTTTTAACGCTGATCCCTCCGATCAGTTTCGATTCGTGAGTTCATTCCGGCGCGATTATTACCAAATTCCCTATGACCCATTTCCTTACGACCTTGAAAACGGGCTGGTGAACGGAGAATTGAGGGGGCAGTATCCGAGCCTGAACTTGCGGGATGGGGATCACGAAGCGGATGCGGTGGCGAATGTTTCCTGGGTGCATACGTTCAATTCGAAGACCCTGATGACGGTGTCGCCGTTCTATCACTACAACCGGGCGAACTACGACAGCTCAGTAAGCGATCCGGTGGCCACGACGGATCACCGCGGCTCGAACTATGCCGGCGGGCAAGTGAGTTTCAGCGCAAACGTCAGGAGAAACGATCTGCAAGTTGGGCTGTACAGCTTCTATCAGCAGAACAGCGAGTTGTTGGGGGCGAGGTTCAATGAT
>JAICJP010000115.1 GCA_025928375.1 Candidatus Sulfotelmatobacter sp. | reverse complement strand
GGCCCAAAACCCGGCCCCTACCAAGCCGACCCTGACCACCCGTCCGACTGCAAATACCAATCTGCCCTCAGAAGCGACCGTCGACGCATTTCTCCACCAGCAGTTTGGGTATCAAGCTGACCTGACGTGGAAGATTGCGAGTATCAAGCCCTCCATTATTCCCGGTCTGGCGGAGGTCAATGTCGTTCTGGCCAGCCCGCAGGGGCAGCAACTCACGCGCTTCTACGTGTCCCCGGATGGCGAGCATGCTTTGGTAGGGGAGATTATTCCTTTCGGCGCGCATCCTTTTGACCCGGTCAAGAACGCTCTGGACAAGGGAGTAACCGGACCTTCGCGCGGTCCCAAAGACGCTAAGGTGATGATTGTCGAATTTGGCGACTTGCAATGTCCCGCGTGCAAAGCCGCACAGCCGACCATCGAGGAACTTGTCGCGGCTGAACCTAACGCCCGCTTCGTGTTTCAGAATTTCCCCCTGGAGATGCATAACTGGGCTGCCAAAGGCGCCGACTATGCCGACTGCGTGGGCCGGGCATCCAGTGATGCCTTCTGGAAATTCGTGGCCAAGACCTACGAGCAGCAATCCAACATTACCCTGGAGAACGCCGACGAAAAGCTCACGGCCATTGCCAACGACTCTGGCGTGAAGGGGGATGAGATCGCCGCTTGCGCGGCCAAACCGGCGACTAAAGCCCACGTGGATGCCTCAATTGCGCTGGGCAAGCAGGTTGATGTGACCGGTACGCCAACGCTCTTCATCAACGGGCGCAGGGTGGGCAACTTCGATCACCAGTTGCTCGATATCTATAAGAAGCTGGTGGAGTTCGCCGGTAAAGAGCAGTAGCTAGCGCTCGCTGATCCAGATGGGTGGCGTGGCCCGCTCAAAATTGGCGAGCACATGCGGGGTGATGGCAATCATCAGCTCGTCATCTTCCTCTTTTTTCGTATTGTTGACCATCGCCTGGTTCAGGCCGGGGATGGCTCCCAGACCGGGGATGCCGCTCATCGAAAGCGTGTCCGTCTTGGAAATTTCTCCAGCGATGAACGCGGGCTCGCCGTCTCTCAAAGTCACGCTGCCTTTGTATTCCCGATTGGAGATCACCGGTACGCCGTTGTCGGATTGCCCGGTAAGCGACCGCACTTGCAATTCAAGTTGCACGCTGACGCTGCCGTCTCCATGAACGATCGGCTTGGCCTTTACATTCAACCCCAGATCTTCATAGCTGACGGAGGGAAACGGCGGAATATAGCTCTGATTCCCAAGAACCTGCGAAATCTGCGGAGAATTGTAAATGGGCGCGTAACTCGCATTCATGATAGGGAAACGCTCGCCCAGGTGAAAGCTCGCGTCGGTGCCTTGTCCCGCGCGCATGGACAGGTTCTCCAGGCTGCGGACCCATGATTCATTGACTGACAACGCCGCAGCAAATTGATCCAGGCTCAATCCCATGAACGTGAGCCCGCCGCCAAAGGTCGCCAAGGGCTGGCTGAAGATTGAGTTCTGCTGGCCTCCCAGTTGCGACAGCAGCCCGGAAAGAGCGCTGTTCCCCAGTTGGTTGATGCCTCCCGAGGAGATGAGTTGATTGATCAGCTGCTGTATGTTCTGGCCGGCTAATCCGGCTAGCGCCGCGGCGGGAATGTTGTACAGGTTGAAAGTGTTGGGAATATGTACGCCGATGTTACGCGTGAGCTGATGGCTTATCTGAAAGACGCGAACGTCAAACATGACCTGGGGCCGCGCGTTGCTCAACTGCTCCATCAACGCGGCGCAAGCCTTGACCGCCGGGGCCGGCCCGCGCACTTCGACGGTATTTGCCGTCTGGCCCGAGCTGACAAATCGCAGCTCGAACATGTTCCGCATCGCGTTGACCAGGTCGGTGGATTCCTGCGGCGTGGAATGCGCCGGCAGGATAAACGTCTGCAGCAGCATGCGGTCGTATTGCTTGTGATTCGCTGGAGTATCCGCAGCGATCAGCACCTGGTGCATGTCCAGGGCCGCCCACATCATCTTGCTTACCTTGCAGGCCAGGTTGAGTGCCGTGAAGAAATCGACGTCGTCCACGTTGAAGACGACTTGCCGCGGCTGCACCGTCTCATCGAACTGCACTTTCACCGAATAAGCGGAAGCAAGTTGCGTGAAAAGAGATCGGGAGTCTCCGGTGAAGTGGAAGGTGGCGCGGCTCTCGATGGGATCTAAGTGAATCTCAGTGGATTCCGCGAGCGGCGCTGGGAGCACGTTATTCAGCGCGGGGATTGAGACGCGGGTTGCTTCTTCCAGACGCTGCTGGGCGAACTGGTTATTGCCGTCGAGATCGATCGCCGCCCGGAATTCCGCAGCCGCCCGCAAACGCGCATCTTGCGACATCAGCACGTTGCCGCGCTGAATGTGGTCAAAAACCAGCCGGGCTCTTAAGCCTTCCCGGGCGCGCAAGTAGTCGATGTTCTGCGGGTTCAAACGCGCTGCTTCGTCGAACTGTTGGAAGGCGTCTTCGAGCCGCTCACGCTTGTGCAGCTTGAGTCCGCGCTCGAATGCCTCCCGCGAGTTCTTTAGATCATTCTTCGTAGGCATGCAATTGATGCCGCCGATCAGGCCGTTGGCGCACGCAATCGGCGGCGAAAGAGGCTGATCCGCGGCCATCGCAATGCGAGGCACGATTGCCAGGGACACTGCCGTCGCAAGAATGGATAACGCTCGCACCATCGTTCCTGATTTTAACGTGATTGTTTACCGCCGAGTACCTGCCAACAGGGGCTGGGTAGTACCTTCGGTCACATGTGTACTGGAAGAACGTTGAACCGGTTCCGGCTTGCAATCGTGCCTGACATTGCTGAGAACGCGTTAAGACAGCATCAGCCGCTCGATCTTCAGTGCCCTGCCGGTATTCTCGTCGCAATCGATGACCACCGCGCACAGGCGCACGTCACCCGTTGCAGGCTCGAAACGCACAGGCATTCCGTTCAGGAATTTCCCCACCACCAGCTCTTTCTTGACTCCGATCACCCCGTCGTAGGGACCGCTCATCCCCACATCGGTGATGTACGCCGTCCCTTCGGGCAGAACCCTCTCATCCGCGGTGGGAATATGAGTGTGCGTTCCCACCACTGCGGTGACGCGCCCATCCAGATACCAGCCCAGGGAAACTTTTTCGGAGGTCGCTTCGGCGTGTATATCAACCAGAATGACCTTGGCCTCGATCTTCTGCAAAATCTGGTCGGCAACGCGAAAGGGATCATCGTTCGACGCCATGAACACGCGCCCTTGCAGGTTGATCACCGCATAGGGCACCTTGCCTTTGAATCCCTGATAGAAGCCGGATCCCGGCATATCCGCGGGATAGTTGGCCGGGCGGAGGACGCGCCGCGCCGGACCATGTCCATTTCCTTCCACCATCTGGAAGTAATCGACAATCTCGCGCTTATCCCACACATGATTTCCCGTGGTAATTACGTCGATGTTGAGTTCGAACAATTCCTCAGCCAGGGCGGGGGTGATGCCGAACCCGGCCGCAGAGTTCTCGCCATTCGCGATGATGAGATCGATGTCCCGCTCGCGAACAATGCCCGGCAAGCGATCCTTCACAATGTTGCGCCCGGGCCGTCCGAAAATGTCGCCGATAAACAGAATACGCATAAATAGGGCCGAAAATTGATGGTAACACGTGGGCAGAGGCGCTTCGGAGGACTCCTCCATCACTGCGTGACGATTTCGGCAGTGCGCAAAAAATCATAATTTCCCGCCGCATTCAGCTTGATCCCCTGCACCCGCTTGGTGTGCACCAGAACGTTATCGAGATACCACAAATTAATGTAGGGCAGATCCTCGGCCAGGATCCTTTGCACCTCGGCATACAATGGCTTGCGCACTGCAGGGTCGATTTCCCGCCGGGCCTTGTCGATCAACGCATCAACCCGGGGATTGAAATAGTAGTCGCGGTTGGCCCCGTTCGGCGGAAACTTCGAAGAGTGGAAGGCATATTCGAAGATGTCCGGATCCTCGTTTCCGCCAATCCAGCGCAGGCCGTACATCTGAAACGCTCCATGCTGCACGTCCGAAAAAAAGGTGGCGAACTCGAAGCTGCGAATATCGAGCGCAATGCCCACGTCGCGCAACTGTTGCTGCATCACCGCGACCATCAACCGCGTATTCGCGTCGGTTGAGGTCTTCATAGTGATGTGAAAGCGCACCCCGTTCACCGCCCGATATCCCGCAGCATCAAGCAGTTGTTTCGCCTTCTCAGGATCGTGCAGGTAGGGCGGGACATCTCCGTTATAGGCCCAGCTTTGGACGGGAAGAACGCTGCGCGCCGGCTGTGCCTCTCCGCGCCATAAGTACTCGATCATCGGTTTCCGATCCAGCGCGTAGGCGACGGCTTGACGCACTCGAACATCCTGGAGAATCGGATCACGCAAATTGAATCCCAGGTAGGCGAGCCGGGTTCCACCTCCAGTATCGACCGCGAGATTCGGATTGCGTGCCAGTGTGACCACGGTGTCCGGCGTCAGCGAATTGATTGCGATGTCTCCGCTGCCCTTGCGCAGTTCGAGAGCTTCCGTAGTCTCATCCGGGACCACGGCGAACCGAACCCGTCCCACTTTTGCCTTTTCGCCCCAGTAATCGTCATTGCGCTCCAGAACCACTTCGCGGTCGGTCTCCGCACTGACAAACTTGAAAGGTCCGGAACCGACCGGGTGCAGCGTGATCTCATCGCCGCTGCCATAGGGGACAATGCCGATCGCGCCGTCAGAAAGATTCCACAGCAGCGTGGCATCTGGTTCTTTCATATGAAAGACGACCGTCGCATCATCCGGCGCGTCAATGTGATCCACGAACTTGTAAACGGCTGCCTTGGTGCTGCGAATCTTTCCCTGCACCAGGGAATCGAATGTCCACTTCACATCCCGCGAGGTCAAGAGACGGCCATCGTGGAACCTCGCCCCGCGATGCAGATGAAAAATGAAAGTGAGCGGATCGGGAATGTCCCAGCGCTCGGCGAGTCCCGGCGCGACATTCAAATCTTGCCCGCGCGATAACAGGTCGTCGAAGATGAGGTTGTCGATGCGTTCCGACTGAGCGTCAATCCCAATCCTCGGATCAAGATTCGTTGGGCTCGACTCGATGATCATGACCAGCGTGTTCGCGTCCGGCTTGGAATAGCACGACAGGGCAGGCAGAAGCAGAATGGTCCAGAGAAAAGCAAAAAGCAGCCGCCGGAAGGTCAGGGTGAGAGATCCGAAGCCCGGCCCTTCACGCATATGAAATCTTTCCCAGAATCGCCGGGCGCCTCGCCCCCGTCGCGGACGGAATGTTCGAGGGTCTCCGGTGCCAAGTCTCGTAGGCCAATACGGCGAAGGCAATTGCTTCTTTGGCCTCCGAGGGCAATCCGAATTCGTCGGAGAAACGAACGACAACTCCGATGGGCGCAAGATTCTGTTTCAGCATGCCAACCAGCGTGGCATTTTTGGCTCCGCCACCGGAAAGAATCAGTTCCTGAAACGAGCCTTTGGTTTTGCGCAGCACGAAGCGATCAATGGCATCGGCGATCGATCTGGCAGTAAGTGCCGTAGCCGTTGCGACCACGTCTTGCTTACCTGCCCGACCACACTCGCGAAGAAACTCGCGCACAAAATCGCGGCCAAATTCCTCCCGCCCCGCCGTCTTCGGGGGCTTAGCGCGAAGAAATGGATTAGCCAATAAGCGGGTCAACACCGGCTCAATCACCTTACCCGTGGCGGCGATCCTGCCGCCATCGTCGAACGTGCGGTTAAAGAGTCGCTGAGTCACAGCATCGATCACCATGTTTCCTGGACCTGTGTCGAAGGCCAGCACGCGATCCGAACCCGCTCCGGCAGCGATTGCTGTCAGGTTGGCAATGCCGCCGATATTTTGCGCAATCCGTCCCGCTCGCTCATCACGAAACCACAGATAGTCGAGGTAGGGCACCAGGGGCGCTCCTTTGCCGCCAGCCGCCATGTCTGCTGGACGGAAATCCGAAACCACGGGCACTCCCACGCGCGCGGCAATCCAAGCCGCGTCGCCGGTCTGCCACGTGGTAGTGATCTGTTTTCCGAGAAAGCGCTGTGGGGCGCCCTGGTGATAGAGAGTTTGCCCATGGCAGCCCACCAGGTCGACTTTTGTGCGAAAGCGCCGCTGTGTCGCGAGCACTGCGTCCGCGTACAGCAGCCCCAGCAGGGAATCAAGCCGCGCCAGATCGGCTACGCTGGCCCGACTCGCGTTCATCGCATCCAGCACCGCCGCACGAACCTTGGAGGGATAGCGAGACTCGCTTTGCCCGATCAGTTGAATGCTATGGCGCCGGTGCACTTTCCCTCGGGCGGCTGAGGGTCGTGAATCCGCAATCCGAACCAGAGCTACATTGATGCCATCGGCAGAAGTTCCGCTCATGATCCCAGCCACGATCATGGGCTTGCTCATGCCCGGCCCCGCCGATCCTCGCCTCGGCTCAAAGGCTCCAACCGTACCTGCTCACTGAACTCCCACAACCTGCGCATCAGCTTTCCGATGGCAGCTTCCGATGGCTCCTTGCCCGCGCGCAGGCTGGAAGCATATTTCTTTTTGAAAGCCGTTACCTTGCGCGCCGATTCCGCAACTCGCTTCTCGAATTTCCTCTCCCGCTCGGCCGCTTTGACCAGTTCTTCATACGCATTCACGACGTATTCCTCGCGATGGCAGACCAGGCAAAGATCTCCGCCAGCCGATACAAATTGCGCGGCAGCTTTGCCGACTGGCGCCGACGAGAGCACTCCACCCATTTCCAGATCATCGGAGACGATCAGGTTCCTGTACCCAATCCGCTTTCGCAATATGTCCGTAATCCAAACCTTCGAGAGCGAGGCGGGAGTTCTCGTCTTCGTAACCTTGGGATACGCCGCGTGCGACACCATGAGGAACGGAAGTTCGCGGCGCAGAGTCCGGTAGGGAAGCAGATCCTCGGACCACAAATCCTGGCGAGACTTCTCAATGACCGGCAGCTCGTGATGGCTGTCGAGCTTGCCCTCTCCCAGCCCGGGAAAATGTTTCCCGCAGCCCAGAACTCTGCAGTCATTCAGCCCTGCCAGGAACGCTCGAGCATAGGCCACCGTCTCGCGAGGGTCTGCTGAGACTGCCCGAGTTCCAAGCACCGCATGCGATGCATCAAATGCCAGATCCAGCACCGGCGCGAAATCTACGTTGAATCCCAAAGCGCGGCAGTTTTCTCCGATCACCTTGCCATGCTTTTGAAACACCTTGGAATCGCCGGTTGCAAATACGTCGGCGGCCGGGGGCGCGGCGCCCAGCGCATCGCGCAAGCGATCGACGGTTCCACCTTCCATGTCGACGCACGTGAATAAGGGAGCAGAAACGCACTTCTGGCACTCCCGTAACAAGCGCCATGTTTGTTGTGGATCTTTGATATTTCGTGCGAATAGGATCACGCCAGCCGGCTGCAGTTGTCGCAGCAGCGAAGCAAGTCGCGTGCTGATCTCCACTCCGTCGAACCCGATGATCAGCAGTTGCCCAGGGTCTTGCAGAACTTCCTCCGTCCGCGCTGCGGCTAGATTTCTTTTTTTAGCTCAGCCAGCAGGTTCAAAGCTTCGAGCGGCGTAAGCCGATTTAAATCGACCTCGCGCAGTTTGTCGAGCACGGGCTGCGACAGCGGTGTAAAGATCGTCAACTGTGCCGCCGGAGGACTCGCCCCGGGCGATAAATGCGCTGTTGCCTGCTGTTCCGCAAACTCGTGCTGCGCCAGCACCTCGCGCGCGCGTTCCACCACTTCAAGGGGCAAGCCTGCCAGCTTCGCCACTTCGATCCCATAGCTGCGATCCGCCGCTCCGGCATACACTTTGCGCAGGAAGACAATTCCCCCGCCAGTCTCTTTTACCGACACGTGATAATTCTTGACCCCGGAAAGCTGGTCGGCGAGTTCGGTCAATTCGAAGTAATGCGTCGCAAACAGCGTCTTAGCGCGCACGCGCGCATGCAGATACTCCACCCCGGCCCAGGCGATCGCCAGTCCGTCATAGGTGGCAGTCCCCCGTCCAACTTCATCCAGCAGGATTAACGATCGCGGCGTGGCCGTGTGCAGAATGGCCGCGGTTTCCGTCATCTCGACCATGAAGGTCGAGCGGCCGCGCGCCAGGTTATCGCTGGCTCCGATGCGGGTGAAGACGCGATCCACAATACTCAACTTCGCTGAGCGCGCCGGAACAAATGATCCCATCTGCGCCAGAATCACCATGAGCGCAGTCTGCCGAAGATACGTCGATTTGCCGCCCATGTTGGGCCCGGTCAGCAGCAGAATATTGTCGGTGGTGCCATTCAGATAGAGATCGTTGGGAACAAACCGGTCGCTCCTGCCAGCCAGTTCCTGCTGCTCAATCACCGGATGCCGGCCCTCAATAATCTCCAATTCACCCGAAGCATCGACAAACTGAGGGCGGCAATAATTACGCAGCGCCGCCATATGGGCAAAGGATGCGAGTACATCGACTTCCGCCAGCGCCAGAGCCGTCTGCCGGATCCGTTTTGCTTCCCCGGCAATGGCGGTGCGCAACTCAGTGAACAGCTGGCGCTCGATGTCCACCATCTTTTCCTGCGCATCGAGAATCTTGGCTTCATACTCCTTCAACTCCGGAGTGGTGAAGCGCTCAGCGCCGACCAGGGTCTGCTTACGCTCGTAGTCCTGCGGGACCAGATGCAGATTCGACTTGGATACTTCGATGTAATAGCCAAAGATCGAATTAAATTTCACCTTCAGGGACGAGATTCCGGTGCGCTCGCGTTCGCGCTGCTCAATCTGCGCCAGCACTGCTTTGCTGTTCCGCGAGAGCTCCCGCAGTTCGTCCAGTTCGCGATCGAGCCCCGGCGCAATCACTCCACCATCGGCAAAGCTGAGCGGAGGCTCCGGGACAATCGTCTTCTCCACTCGCTCTCGCACGTCGCCCAACTCATCCAGCAGTCCAAGCAGAACCAGCAGCCTCTCGGACGGAAGCCGTCGCACCGCATTCCGGATTCCCGGAATCCTCGCCAGCGACGCCGCCAGTGCGAGCATGTCCCGCGGATTGGCGGCCTCCAGTGTTACCCTGCTGAGCAAGCGCTCCAGATCGAGCACGCCATCCAATGCCCTGCGCAATTCTTCACGGGCGACGATGTCCTTTACGCCGGCCTCAACCGCATCCAGCCGTCCCTCGATCTCGCCCACATGGAGAGAAGGACGCAGCAGCCAGGCCCGCAGCAGTCGCTTGCCCATGGGAGTCACTGCGCAATCGAGGCACCGGAACAAAGTCACTCCGGGATCAGTGCCGGCAAAAAGAGGCTCAATCAATTCGAGGTTGCGCACCGTCACCGCATCCAGCACCAGGCAGTTCTGCCGCTCGTACCAGCCGATGCGATCGATGTGGTCAAGCGATCCACGTTGGGTCGAGCGCACGTAATACAAAATCGCCCCGGCAGCGCAGGCCGCGGCAGTCCGGCCCGCCAGCCCAAATCCCTCGAGCGACAAAACGCCAAAATGATTTTCGAGCAGCGGAAGCGCATGATCAGGCGCAAAAATCCAATCATCCAGCGCCGTCTCTGTGGGTGACCCATGTACGGACAGCCGCCCCCGCTTGTCCGGCCGGGCAAAGCTCGGCTGTGGCGCCGCGTTTTCAAACAGCGGAGCCGAGGATCCGTACAGGATTTCCTTCGCTCGCAGCTGCTCCAGCTCTTCCTGCACCCGCCGCATCGCGCCTTCCCCGGAAAACTCCGTAGCCCGAAAGTCTCCGGTAGATAAATCCAATGCGGCGAATCCTACGCGATCTCCCACCTGCGCCAGTGCGGCAAGAAAATTGTTTTCCTCCGACCCCAGCGAAGAATCCGCCGCGGTTCCGGGTGTGACCACGCGCGTCACTTCGCGTCGGACCAATTTCTTCGCCAGCCGCGCGTCTTCCATCTGCTCGCAAATGGCCACCTTGAACCCCTTGCGAATCAACTTGCCGATGTACCCTTCGGCGGCATGGTAGGGCACGCCGCACATGGGCACAGCCATGCCTTTTTCCTTGTTTCTTGAGGTGAGCGTGATCTGCAGTTCTTTGGCGGCCACCACGGCGTCGTCGAAGAACAGTTCGTAGAAATCTCCCAGGCGGAAGAACAAAAGTGCCGTGGGATGCTCTTTCTTGACGGCAGCATACTGCCGCATCAGCGGAGTGGACGGCTCATTCATCGGGCGGGCTTCGGCGGATTATAACAAAGCGGCCCGCTGCTTTCCGTGTTCCTGCGCACGCACCTCACGACGATGTGCGGGTTGAGTTGACTCCTCCGTGCAGCAGTGTTCTCCTTGCCTGTTCAAGCTTTTCAAAATATGGAACTACGGAAAGATCCGATTACGCGCTCATGGGTAATCACGGGCGATGATCCGGCAGAAGCAATGCCACGCCTCGACGGCCCCTGCCGTTTTTGTGAGCCCGCAACTGCGCAACACGTGATCGCGGCGTCTCCGGATGCCCCTGGAAGTCCGTGGTCCGCGCGCTCGGTCGTGCATCCCCGGCCGCTCTACCGTATCGAGGGCGAGCCCGGCCGCCGCGGGGATGGCATCTACGATTGCATGACTTCCGTCGGGGCGCACGAAGTGCTGGTGGAAAATCCCAGCCATGATCGCCACCTCTGGAATGCATCCGACGAAGAAATCGGCCATTTCCTTCGCCTCGCCGCCGAGCGGATTCTCGATCTGAAGCGCGACGCCCGCATCAAGTACGTCAGCCTGTTCAAAGACTTCGGCAAAAATGCCGGGCAAGAGTTCGCTCACCCAACCTCGCAGCTGACTGCGACCATGTTCGTTCCCCGCCGGGTGCTCTATGAATTGCGCGCCGGACGCGAGTATTTCACCAGCAAGGAGCGCTGCGTCTTCTGCGACATCATTCAACAGGAGGAGCGCCAGGCTCAGCGTGTCATCGAAAGTCGCGGAGATTACCTGGCCTTGGGTCCGTATGCGCCTCGCGTTCCGTATGAAACGTGGATCCTGCCGCGAAATCACGAATCTTCCTTCGAGCGCACTGGCCTCAACAAGCCGGGCCTGCGCGTGAATCTGGCGGCTCTGTTGCGCCGCACCCTGCAGCGCATTCGCTCCATCACCGAGGACTTTCACCTGGTGCTGCACACCTCGCCGAGCAGCAGTCATCCCTCGAAGAATCTCGGCTACTGGAAGACCATCGACGAGGACTATCACTGGCACATCGAGATCCTTCCGGTTATCGCTTCCAAGGCGCGGTCCTACACTTTCAAAGAGGTTTACTACTCACCCGTGAGTTCCGAGCTCGCGGTGAAGCAGCTGCGCGAGGCCAAGATTAATGGCTAGCTGAACACATAAGCCTGCGTCATTGCAGCTCTGTTACTTTCACACTGCTACAATTCCTGCCTTTAGGAGCGATCCCATTGAGATCCATCGTCTGCTTTTTCCTTTTGCTCTGTGCGTGCATTGCGCAAAGTGCAGCTCCCTCCGCCGGGAAGCAGCAAATCCTCTGGCAGAAACTGGAATGTCAGATCCAGGAAATCGATCAGCATCTCGATGGCGTGATGGGCATCGCCATCGAAGACCTCACTACCGGCGACCATTTTTTCCTGCATGAAAACGAAGTATTCGCCCAGGCCAGTTCCATCAAGATCACGGTGCTGGCGAATCTCTACCTTCAGGCGCAGCAGGGAAAACTTAAACTTACCGACCTCTACACAGTGCAGTCCGCCGATCTGGTGCCCGACAGCGACATCATGAACGGCCTGACACCCGGCGTGACTCGGGTCACCCTGCGCGACCTGGCCACCATGATGGTTGCAGTCAGCGATAATTCCGCGACCAACGTCCTGATCGACAAGGTCGGCATGCAGAACGTAAACGCCATGCTGGATTCCCTTGGACTCAGCCACACCCGACTGCGGCGCAAGATGATGGACTTGGACGCCGCCAAGCAAGGCCGCGAGAACATTTCAACGCCGCGCGAAATGATGCAGCTGCTGGACGCCACCTATCACGGCAAGGTCCTCAACAAAGAATCCACGGCGGACTTCTTCAAAATGCTGAGCACCG
>JAICJP010000251.1 GCA_025928375.1 Candidatus Sulfotelmatobacter sp. | reverse complement strand
TCAATCGGGAATCAATGAGTTGGGCTTGCCGTAAATCCCAATCGCCGGCAGGATCAGCGCAGTAGAAAGCCAGATTCATTCACCCAATTCGTGTCGAGTCTGAACTGCAGCTTACAGCTCGCGAATCGCAGTCACGGGGTTCCGGAGCATCGCTCGATGGGCCGGAAAGTAGCATGCCAGCAAAGACATTGCTCCCAGGAGCGTGACGACGGAAGCGACGGTGACGGGATCGTTGGCTCCGATTCCGTACAACAGCCGGGCGATGAAACGTGTCAGTCCCAACGCAAAAGCCAATCCCAGCGCCAGCCCAATGCCTGTGAGCCACACTCCCTGCAACAGCACGAGTCTCAGCACATCGATGCGCGAAGCGCCGAGAGCCATTCGCACTCCGATCTCGTGGGTGCGCATTTGGGTTCGATAGGCCACGACTCCGTAGATCCCCGTCACTGCAAGAACCAGCCCAATCAGCGCGAACATTCCCGCCAGGGTGCTCTGTATGACCGCGAAGCTGCTCGCCATCTGGGTACTCTCTCGCATGGGACGCACATCGAAAACCGGCAGCCGTGTATCGATTTCGTGGATGGCGTTTTCCACCGCTGGCGCAAGGTCGACCGGATTTCCCTCGGTCTCCACCTGCACTATCGTCTCGTACCCCTGCTGGAAAAAGCTCATATACACCATAGGCTCCGGTGACTCATTCACGAACATATGTGTCGAATTTCTCGCGACGCCGACAACCGTGAAAAGTCTGCCCCACACCCTGAGGTTCTTTCCCAGCGGATCCTCCCCTGGCCAGTAGCGCCTCGCCGCGGTCTGATCCACGATGAGTACCCTGGGGGCCTTTTCATCGTCATCCGGCGTAAACTCGCGTCCTTCCAGAATGGGTATATGAAGGGATTCGAAATACCGCGGGGCCACCTCGGCGTGGTACACCTGCAAAGATTCATGGGGGTGTGGCACATACCCTTCCGGATACGCATCCTCGCCCTTGTGGCCCAGGGTCATCGGAATCCAGTCCGTAAAAGACGCAACCTTCACGCCGGGCAATGCCGACACGCGATCCAGTATCTTGTGACGGGTCAGCCGTATCTCGTCGTCGCTGTAGCCGACAATATTCAGCCCCACGGACGCAGTGAGAATGTGGTCCTGCTCAAATCCTGGATTCGCGCTGGCGAGATTCCGCAGTGTTCGCAGGAATAGCCCGGAGCAGATCAGCAGAGGAAGGGAAAGCGCGATTTGCGCCACTACCAACCCGCTGAGCAATTTCCGGTTGCGTGAGCCGCCGGATATACTTGCAGACTCTGCCTTCAGTACCTCAATGGCCGGCGCGTGAGACGAACGCCAGGCGGGAAGCGCGCCGCACAGCATGCCGGCAAACAGGGAAAACACTGCAATCCCGATCACCACGTTGTGGTCCATGCTCCCGTTCAGTACGGTGGAATTCGAGTTCGCGTGAAAGAACCATGCGAATGTCTTCGAAGTCCACGATGTCAACACAAGGGCCACGGCTCCTGCGACGATGGAAAGCACCACGCCCTCCATCACCATCTGCCGCACCAGTTGAAAACGATTCGCTCCGAGCGACTGCCGGATCGCAAGCTCACGCCGCCGGGATACAAACCGCACCAGCGTGAGCGTCGCCACGTTCGCGCAGGTCAACAACAGCACCACCGCGGCGAAGGCGAGCAGAACGGGCAGCGTCGCCGCCATGTATCCATTGGCGCCGAATGGCGAGCGCCACATGGGATCGAGCGTGATCTGGTTCGCTCCCAGATGATCGTTCGGATACGCCGCCACAATATTGTGCATCACGGTGTCGAGATCCTGGGCTGCCTGGCCACGGCTCACGCCGGGCCGCAATCTTCCTATTACGTTCAGCCAGACCGCACCACCACTGCGATGCGTCATCCGCCACGGATCCGTCCCGAGGGGATCGAGCGTTACCCACAGATCGTCACGGAGCCCGGGCATTGCTCCGACAACCCCCTCCGGCGCCACGCCGATCACCGTCAGGGGATGCCGGGCGATCTCGATCGACTTGCCCACAATTGCCGGGTCTTCGGCATAACGCGTCTTCCAAAGCGAATGACTCAGGACCACATTGGGGATGGCTGGACGCGTCTCTTCTTCAAACAGAAAGAAGCGCCCCAGCATCGGCTTGATACCGAGCACATCGAAATAGTTCGCCGACACGTTCGCAATATAGACACGCTCCGGCTGTGCACCGCCAGTCAGCGTGATCCAATCGTGATGATATGCAAGTATTCCGGCGAAGGTGTGGTTCTGCTCGCGCAGATCGCGATAGTCGAGATACGAGAAGGGCGGAGTCGGAGAGAAGTTCCGTTCCCCCCGCTGCAGGCTCACAAGGTCGTCCGAGTCCCGTGCGCCAGGAATCGGACGCAACATTGTACCGTCGATCCAACTGAATACGGTGCTGTTGGCGCAGATAGCTACTGCCAGCATCGCCGTCGCAGTGATCGTGAAGCCGGGGCTCTTACGCAATTGCCGCAACGCATAACGGACATCTCGGCCTAATTTTTCAAGCCAGCCTTGGCCCCACATCTGGCGCGTCACATCCTGCACCAGAAGAATGTTTCCAAACTCCCGCACTGCCGCTTGTCGCGCCATCTCTTCCGTCTCGCCTCGCGCCACCCGATCTGCAATCGCCATCTGCAGATGGGCATCAATCTCTTCCTGCAATTCGCGGTTTCGCCGCTGAAAACCAAAGCTCGAAAACCACTTCACGACTCACTCTCCTTCGGCTTGACGTACATCACCGACCCAATCGCTTCGACAATCCGCTCCCATCGGCCCAGATCCGAGGCCAACTGCTTTTTCCCCTTGGCCGTGATTCGGTAGTATCGGGCTCTTTGCTTGCTCTCTGACTGCTTCCATTCAGACTGCACCCAACCCTGACGCTCCAATCGATGGAGGGCCGGGTACAGCGATCCAGTCTCCACCTGAAGCACATCTCCGGATCGCAAACGCAAAGCCTGGACAATGCCATATCCATGCTGCGGTCCCCATTGCAGCGTCTGCAGAATGAGCATGTCGAGTGTTCCCTGCAGCAGCTCAATCCGGTTTTTATATTGGTCTTTCTCGCTCATAGACGTAGACACTCTACTCCTAATGGAGGTAGATCGTCTACTTCGTTTTGTATAGCACAGCGAGCAGCCTTGCCCACTCAGCAGATTTAAAACTACGTCAGTTCTCAGGAGGAAAATTGGTGACTCTGCATTGGCGCGCTAAATCGCCAAACCACTCACCGAGCCCGGATTGGCATTGGAAAATCGGCTTGTGTACTAACTTCTGGCAGCGAAAGCTCAGTTGGCGAGAACAATCGGTTCGGTCTCTCGACACGGAATTGACTGCAGCTTAGCAGAGTGCTGAAAGCGGTCTTCGCTATCCGATCGCCAGACGGACCGCGCGCCTTTAAGCTATTGAAAATAAGGAGTGTGATCCGTTAGTGGTTCCTAAGCTATTGAAGCGATGGTGGGCGCTATAGGATTCGAATTTTGGGGTAGACGTATTTTCAATAACATAGAGTCGCACGGCGGGCACCCTAAAGCAGTAGAAGACAATGGTAAGCAGCGCTAACGGATCACAAACGGATCACAGATTCATGCTCGTCGAATGCGGAGCCAACAGGCTGAAGAGCGAGTCCATTCCAACGGCTTATCACATCGTCGTCATTGTTTCCGTGTTTCCGTTTCTTTCCTCCGAAAAATGGGTTCGCGGCGGCCTGCTTCATCCACGAGGCTACTTGCTGTTCGTGGAGCTCGTTCACGGATTTCAATTCGACGCCTCGTGTGGACTTGCCCATCCCAATCGGCGTCACAGGCGGTTCAGGCTTGATCTCCGTGCCGCGTATGAACATCAGTTTCACGTGCCGGACGAAAGCACCGGACGAAAAGCACCAGCCTCCGCCCACTCCGTAGTACGCCATGCCCCATTTCACCGCGCGTTGCAGGTTCGGCAAAGTCTTGGCGGCCAGACCATCGATACGCTCCGCGATACCGCGTTGGGGCTGCGGCAAGCTGGCGATGTAGTCGAACACGGGCTTGTCGCCTTCCGCAGCTTTCGCTGCGCTCGCTTTGCCGGTCATGGCGACCAGCAGGTTCGTAACATTTTTGCCTTTGCCGTCAGTCTTCCGGTTACGCTTTTTCATTACCTCACCAAGGTGATAATAGGAGACACGCAGCTCTTCCGCGCTCCGATCGCTCCGTCAGCTTCGCGGTTCTCGACGCCACCGATTGCACCCTACTTGGTCCCGAGGAAGCGATCGACGATCTCCGGCAGCATCGGCTGGACGGCAAGCGTGTAGTGGGTAGCGCCCGGCACGATTGCGAACTGGTTTGTGGGCCGCAGTGAGCCATCGATCCCGGCATCGCGCTGGCCGCCTCCCAACGCCTTCCAGAACTCGACCATGGGTTCGGGCCGGATGTAGTCAGCGTCGGCAAACACCAGCAATGTGCGAGCCTGCAGCTTGGCGACGTCGGCGCTCCAGTCAAAGGGGCGTTTGGTCAAGTCCCCGACCTTTCTGAAGAGGTTCGTCCAATCGACATCGGGATAGGCCTGCCCTAACGGCGATGCCTTGACGCCAGCGCCGATCATCGCAGCGTTGGCCTCCAACTGATTGAAGGCCGCCACCACCTCCGGATAAGCGTCGTCCTGCCTCATCCTCGCGGCCAGGAGCACTAGCCGGTCGACTACGTCCGGATGGCGGATTGCGGTCTGCAGCGCGACGAACGATCCCAGCGAGTAGCCCATTACGTCGGCCTTGCCGAGCTTCAGATGGCCGATGAGAGCGGCAACGTCGTCGCCCATCGTTTCACAGCGCAGTGGCCTGTCGGTGTCTGGCGTGCGCCCATGCGCTTGGAGATGGACGGCGATCACCTGTCGGCCCTTGGCTAGTTCGGCCAGATTGCTCCCGAAGCTGTCTGGGTCGATGCCGCCGTGAAGAAGAATGAGCGGCTTGCCGGCGCCATGCACGCTGTAAAAGACATGCTGGCCATTGACGTTGGCAAAATTCGTACTCGACATGGTGGGCGTCTCCTTGGCTTGAGCGGGAAGGGTCGCAGTCAGCACTGCGGTCGCTGTGGCAGTCTTTATGAAATCGCGTCTCGTGTGTGTCATCGTCATCCCTTCCATGCGCCGTGGGTCGCAGTGTGTCACAACCTGCCTGCGAGCAACTCATCCAGCTGCGCGAACTGTTCGGGCAGGCCTTCCGCCGAACCGGCGAGGGCTTCCTCGAGGGCCGCTGTTGTGGGGTAGAGTTCGTGAAAGGTCACCAGCGTCTTGCCAGCATTTTCTTCGAATGTCACCGTGGTCACTGCGCCCTGATCGCTCTCTTCGTTCGTCCAGACGATGCGCTTGTGTGGCGTCACTTCTTTGTACGTGCCGAAGAATGCCATCGGTTGGTCGAAGGCCGGATGGCGGAACACGAAGCGATACCCGCCCCCAGTGCGCACATCCATGTCGCATGAGACCAGCGACATGCCCGCCGACTTCGGAACCCACCAACGCTTGAACAATTCTGGTTTGCTCCACGCTTCGAAGACGATGTGCGCCGGGGCATCGAACGTTCGCGTCACGACGAGTTCGCGGTCGGACTTGCGTTCGACGGCGGTGCGGTTCATGGCGGCGGGACTACCTTGTTTTCCTTCGGGCATCTGGCTTCTCCTTTGATTTTAAGTGCTCGACAATCTTGTCCAGCTCGTCGAAGCGTGCGCTCCAGAGTTGGCGGTGCCGCTCGATCCAGGCGGCCTCTTCTTCCAGCGCCCGCATGGCAAGCCTGCAGGTTCTGACGCGCCCGGCCTTTTCAGTAGTGACGAGCGCCGCCCGCTCCAACACGGCAACGTGCTTCTTCATGCCCGTGAGGGTCATATGGAACTTTCCGGCGAGGTCCGTGATAGAAGCGTCGGCGCGGCTGAGTTGCTCCAGCACGCCGCGCCGGGTCGCGTCGGAAAGCGCCGCAAAGGAGAAATCTAGTTGGGCTGGTCGATACTGAACCATATGGTTCAGTATATAGACACTGCCAGACGGAATGCAAGGGCAGGCCGAGCGCGAGCTCCATCGGCTCTGCCACCTTTGCTCCTAGGCGCTGATAGGCGGTGTGAGCGGCGAGGCGCACGGGCCATCTTCGCGTTCTCTATAACGTTGTCGGCCGCTGCTCCCCCAGAGAAGTGGACATTGATATAAAAGCAACCGACGCAACTTCGGGTGTGGGTTTTTGTTTGGTGCTCTAGAAGCGGATGTACCCGGTCTCCAAATTTTTCCTTCGCCGATCGAAAAACCAATTGCAGTCAGTCCGGTTTTGACCTTAACGGCTCGCACCAAGGCCTTGCAGAACTGCATGTCATTCATTCCAAAGAATGAGTGAAGTTCTGAGACTGGCCCAGAAAAATACGTTAACTAATTTGTTTTCAACAAGATGGTGGGCGCTATAGGATTCGAACCTATGACTTCCACCGTGTGAAGATGGCACTCTACCGCTGAGTTAAGCGCCC
>JAICJP010000109.1 GCA_025928375.1 Candidatus Sulfotelmatobacter sp. | reverse complement strand
TGGTTGAACTCGAGGCGCAGTTGCCGGAACCGGCGCGGAACATCCAGGTGGTGGATGCAAAGGGAAAGCCGGCGGAGGCGCAGATGCTCTCGATCGACAAGCGGACGCAGCGGGCACATTTCTTGTTGCTGGCGCATACTCCATCGCTGGGCTACGCGACTTATTTTGTGCGGGCAGCGACCGGGGCTCCTGCGGCGCACTCGCTGCTGAAGTCTTCCACAGATACCCTCGAAAACGAGTTCCTGCGGGTAAAGATTGATCCGCAAACCGGCTGCATGAGCAGCTTGTTCGATAAGCGCAGCGGCACGGAATCGCTGGCGCCGTCCGAGACCGACACCGGAGGTCCGAAGAACTCCATTTGCGGCAACCTGCTTCAGACATTCGTCGATAGGCCCAAGCAGTGGGATGCGTGGAATATCGATGCAGACTTCGAGAAGCAACACTGGGACCTGGACAAGGCGGACGAGGTCAGGCTGATCGAGAGCGGCCCGTTGCGGGCGGTGATCCAGGTCAAGAACCATTTTCAGAACTCGACGTTCGTACGCGACATCACGCTGTATGCCGGCATTCCCCGGGTCGATGTGAAAATGCAGGCGGAGTGGCACGAGAAACACATTCTGCTGAAGGTTGCATTTCCTCTAAGCGCTCACAATAAAGAAGCGACGTACGAAATTCCATTTGGTTCGGTGGAGCGTCCGACGACTCGCAATACTCCGGCAGAACAGGCGCAGTTTGAAGTTCCCGGATACCGCTGGGCCGACATTTCCGACGGCAAGCACGGGTTCAGCCTGCTCAACGATTGCAAGTACGGATACGACGCCAAGGGCAACGTGCTGCGGCTTTCGCTGCTGCGCTCGCCGGTGTATCCGGACCCGCACGCCGATGAGGGACATCATGAGTTCACTTACTCGCTGTATCCGCATGGCGGGGATTGGAAGCAGGCGCTAACGGTCCGGCAGGGATATCAACTGAACTACAAGCTGATTACGTTGCCAGTGGAAAAGCATCAGGGCGCGCTCGCTGCCGAACATTCTTTCTTGCAAGTTCCGGAAGAGAACGTCATCGTTTCCGCGATCAAGAAAGCGGAAGACGAAAACGCGCTGGTGGTTCGCTTCTATGAATGGGCGGGTAAGCAGGGGGATGTAACCCTGCAACTGCCGCCGGGGGCGGAATCCGCTACGGAGACCGATCTCATGGAGAAACGCACGAGCTCGCTTTCGCTGAACGGCAGCAGCCTGAAAGTGCCGACGAGGCCCTACGAGATCAAAACGGTGGAAGTGAAGTTTTCTAATGGGCAGCAGGCGGCGGCAAAGCCATGAGTCCGCCCATTCTCGGGGTGGACATTGGCGGGACCAAGGTCGCGGTTGGGATTGTGAATTCCGAAGGCAAGATCTTGGCGCAGGGCCGCAAGCCGATGGTGGCGAACGGGACGGCGCAGGCCGGTCTGGACGCAGTCATCGGGGCGATTGATTCTATGATGTCCGCGGCGCCAGAAATCCGCAGCATTGGAATCTGCGCGCCGGGACCGCTCGATCCGAAGTCTGGGATCGTGCTGAACCCGCCGAATGTTCCCTGCTGGCGGAATTTCTCGCTGGCCTCGGAGATCAGCGCGAAATACAAGGTGCCGGTGAAGATCGACAACGACGCCAACGCGGCGGCGCTGGCAGAAACGCGTTGGGGGGCGGCTTGCGGATTCCGCTATGTTTTTTATGCAACTATCGGCACCGGCATTGGAACCGGCATCGTGCTCGACGGCGCGATCTATCATGGGAATACAGGCTCGGCTGGAGAGGGCGGGCACCTCAGCATCGATTACCGCGGCCCGCTTTGTAACTGCGGGAAGCGCGGGTGCATTGAGGTATTGGCATCGGGTCCCGCGATCGGAGGGCGTGCCCGGGCGAAGGCCGAGGCGGAACCTTCGCGGGCATCGGCGCTGCGCGATTTAGCGCAAGGAAAGACTGAATCGATCACTAGCGAAACTGTCGCGCGTGCATTCGCCGCTGGCGATCCGATGGCTCGGGAAATTCTGACGGAAACCACAGAACTGCTCACCTGCTGGCTGGGGAACATTGTCGACCTGCTGGACCCAGACGTGATCGTGATTGGCGGCGGAGTGGCGGCGATTCTGAAACCGTTTTTCCCGGTCATCAGCAAGACGCTCCCTAACTGGTGCGTGAATCCTCACGCTGGGCAAATTCCTTTGCGGATGGCCCACTATGGAGCAGACGCTGGAATTGCGGGCGGGGCCGCACTCTGCGCTTAGTCGATTCATCCTGAAATCAATTTCAAGGACTACGAATGTACGCATCACGAATATTTCGCTCTGCCTCTGGCGTCCTGGCTGCAATTCTATGTCTCAGCGTAATGGCCGGCGCGGAGACCGATGATCTGCCGAAAGCTCCGGAGGCGCACGTCTTTTCGCTCACACCTGAGCCCGGATATTTCACTGAGCCGGGAATCGCGGTGAATCCCATGAACCCGCAGCAAAGCGTTGCGGTATTTCAGGACAACGCACATGCTGCCTATTCTCAGGATCGAGGCAATTCGTGGAGTGTAGCGGAGAGCGTCGCCCCTGAGAACTACAGAGTTTCAGGAGACGTTTCTACTGCGTTCGACAATCAGGGGCACGCGTTCGTCTGTTACATTGCGTTCGATAAGCTGGGAACATTTAATTACTGGGCGCATGGAGCGACGCGCAACGGGATCTTCGTCCGGCGCTCGCTCGATGGCGGGAAGACGTGGGAAGCGAATCACGTTGCGGTGGCGGAGCAGCCCAGCCAGCCCGGGATCCCGTTTGAAGACAAGCCCTATCTGGTCGCCGACAACACCCGCAGCAAGTATGCGGGCAATCTCTACATCGGATGGACGCGCTGGCGGCTGACGGATTCGCAGATGGTCTTATCGCGGTCGACGGACGACGGCAAGACCTGGTCGGCGCCGGTAGAAATCGATGCGCATCCCGGACTGCCGCGCGATGACAACGGGGCGGCGGAAGGATTCGATGGCGCGGTCGCTCCGGATGGGACGCTGTATGCGGTCTGGAGTCAGGATAACGAGATCATGTTCACGGTATCGAAAGACGGGGGCAAGAAGTTTTCGCATGCGCGAGCGGTGATTCACACCGCGCCGATTATGTTCGCGATTGAGACGCTCGATCGAGCCAATGGCTTCCCGCAAATTGCGGTCGATCCCAAGAGCGGGCGCATTTACGTGACCTGGAGCGACTACCGGAACGGAGATCTGGATGTTTTTGTTTCCAGTTCGTCGGATCGCGGCAAGCATTGGAGTTCGGCCACGCGGGTGAATAATGATGCCGTGCATGATGGCGCGGAACAATTCTTTCAATGGCTGGCGGTGGATCCGGTGGACGGCTCGGTGAATGTGATGTTCTACGATCGCCGGCGCGATCCCACCAACCGCAAGCAGATTGTGGTGCTGGCGCGCTCCACCGATATGGGACGCACGTTCGGCAATTTTGCGTGGACCGAGGAGCCATTCGAGGCGGGTGGCGTCTTCTTTGGCGACTACAGCGGGCTGGCGGCGTATGGCGGGCGCGTGTACGGAGTGTGGACCGAAAAGCCAACGCCCCCGACCAATGCTGACGATAAGAAACCGCAGGAGAGTAAAGCCAAGAAGCGGGAAGGTACGGTCGTGAAGGTGGGGACTGCGGACTTCTCGGCAAAATAGAACTCGATGTAAGCGCTCAGCCGTTCATTCGCTCGGCTTGGCGGCGTCGATTCCCAGTAATGGCACTTTCCGGCGAGTTGCCATCTCTTGCGCGATCGCTGATTTGTCGCTGTCACTGAGCAGATGCGCGGCCAGTGGAAAGACGGTGAAATCTTCTACGCGGATGTGCTCGCGATAGGTCTCCTGCAATCTGGCCACTGCGGTTTGAAACGCCTGTACATCGGAGGCGGAAAGGCTGCCGGTTTCGAGATACGTTTCGGCCAGACGCTCGACTTCGGCATGCAAGGGCGAGACGGCCTCGTGATCTTTCTCCAGACGGTCGAGCGTGGAAAGGGCAGATTTCAGTTCCGGCTCTTCCCTGCCGCGCAACCTTGGGAACAGCGATTGTTCCTCGTCTGCCGTATGTTTCGGCGCGGCCTGGCGGAAGTAAACCAGGGCCGACTGCAGGGCGCGTGCGGTGTCAACGGAAGGAGGCGCACCCATCACCTTACCCGCCGCGGCAAGCGTTTCCAGAAACATCTCGATGCGGCGATGGCAGTCGGAAAGCAGACCCGTCGGGTCGGTGAAATTGTGCGTCTTGGCTCCGATTTGAACCGGCATGTGAATCTGCCCCCTTCTTTAAGAGTAGCGCATAAAAAGGAGGCTTTGCAGGCCACCGTTCATCAGCGCGCAGATCCAAAAGAAAGCCCCGCTCCAGTTGTCGAGAGCGGGGCTTTCTGTGTTCTGGTTGCGTGTTACGCGACTCGATTCTTGCGATTTCCGGGAGCGTTCGTCTCAGGGGCGTCCACATCACCCTTCTTCTCTACGCGAAGCTCTTCATGCCTTACCTGGTCAGAAACTTCTTTATTGCTCTGGACCTGGCGTTTTCCGACCCGCACTTCTTCGTTGACCACGGGTTGTTTTTCGACGCGAACGCGTTCTTCCGAGAGCGGCACACGAATTTCTTCGTCGCGGCCAATTTCGCCCGTAGCCTGCCCGGACCCTGGAGTGCGCTCAATGACGAGTTCTTCCCTCGTGACCGGCACCTGCACGCTCCGATTTTCCGTAACCACATCCTTGCGCAGCCGCACTTCACCGCGCTCAACGCGTTCCTTGTAGGTTCGCAGCATTTCTCCGCGAAGCTGAATCCGGCGCTCGCCTTGAGTTCCGGACACGCCGGAGGCTCGCATGCTCCGGGCCGAGCTGTCACTTTCAAAACCGGACTCGCGCAGATCTGCTCCGTCGCGCTGCAGAATGGTGCGTGCTTCCAAAATTGGATCGCCAGTGACGGTCACGACAGCGCCTCCGGAAGAGATGCCGCGCTGGTAGTACTCATAGCGGTCATCTGTCCAACCCATCGGACTGGCCACGTCGCCGAAGTCAGTGTGCTCGTGGTGA
Source organism: Candidatus Sulfotelmatobacter sp. (assembly GCA_025928375.1). Classification (GTDB taxonomy): domain Bacteria; phylum Acidobacteriota; class Terriglobia; order Terriglobales; family Acidobacteriaceae; genus Sulfotelmatobacter. Next base: position 7,637 of record JAICJP010000109.1, on the reverse strand, counting down.
TCCTCGCCGGAGAAGAAATCCTTCACCTTTTGCCAGAAGGACGAATCGTACTCTCGCGTTGAAGTTGTGTTGCCGGAAGTTTCCCCTTCATGGCCGACTGCCAAACCGATCTGATCTGAGTTGAATCCAGCCTCCTTCAGATCGGAGAGCGCGCGGTAAGCGTCTTCTCGCCTGGAAAAGAATGCGACCACCCGGTTAGGCGTATTGTCGAGGTTGCTAGCTAAATTGCGTGTTGCCATATCTGTTACTCCTGAAGTTTTATGATGTACGTTCCCATTCGTTCTAGTGATCCTATCCATCTGGGCCAACGATGAAATACACCGGAAGCTGTACAAGCTGGGGCTCTGCTGATCTCTGCTTCGCTGCCGTCGAAGTGGGGTGCAATACCAATCTCTCGTTTCTGTTGTGAACATGTGGGAAGAGCCGACTGCTTTCTGTGGCGGAACGAACTTGTACATAAGAGCGCCGGCGGTACTTAAACCCAACAAACCTGAATGCATCGTGCGTCGAGAGCATGAGGTCATTCCGTTGCGAACCTTAGGCGCACTCAGGGGATCTCCCGATGCGATCTACTTTCCCCGCCGCGCATGCCATGAAAGTTCCCCATTCACCTGCGCTGCACTCCCGATGGTGTTCCCTATACCACGGGGCTACTGTGTCTAGAGCCAGGGAGGTGCCCGATGGTATGCCCCAGATGCGACAGAGCACGTATTGAGCGCGACGGCGCGGTGATCCGGTGCGCGGTCTGCGGAATGTCCTACGATCCTAGCCCGGACCTAAAAACTCAATCTGCAGAAAACGGCGCTGCACTTCCGCATTGGCTCGCAGCTGCGGCGTTCGTTCCTGACCCCTCGGCTGCATTACACGTGCAGGCGGGCTACTTAGGTTCGTAATTCACCTGGATGTCAGTCGTGACCTCGACCGGCTTCCCATTTACAACGTAGGGACGATAGCGCCATTGCTGGACCGCGCCGATCGAGGGCTCGATCAGCTCGCGCGGACCGGAGACAGGAATCAGATTCTTGATCCGTCCAGCCATGGAGATCCAGGCCCGGAGCACCACCGTTCCAGCGATGTGATTGGCTCGCGCCCAAGCCGGGTAAATAGGCGCAACTTTGTGCACCAGCCGTCCGGTCATGACTCCTGCGGGCAGGGGGATCAGGGTAGAAGCCAGCGGGACGCTCGCGGAAGAAGCAGTGTTGCGGTCGAGCATTATCTCCTGCACGTTGCGGGCGAACGCAAAATCAAGCGGCACCCGGGTCGAGACTTTGATCGGTTTGCCGCCGCGCAGGAAGGGTTTGTACTTCCACCTTTTCACGGACTCCACAGTTGAGGGAACCAGCAGCGGATTTCCGCTGAGCACATCGATGTGTTCGACATCGCCGGCTTCCGAGATCTCAACGTGTAGCACTACCTGGCCCTGAATTCCATTGCGCCTGGCCTGCTCGGGATAGCGAAGCTTTTCCATTCGAAGCAATTCGAGGCGGGTGGAGTCTCCGGGTTCGAGAAGTGCTGCAGGTGGGACTTCGACGGACAACTCGGCGGGTGCTGTGGACTGCGGTGGCTGTGCCAGCACTGGTGCAGCGAGCCAGAACAGACCGAAGCAGGACGCGACGAAGAGGCGCATGCAGAGTCGGGGGTCTTGCGCCCGAAAGGGACGACGGATTTTACCTCAGTCCTGCGACAGGAAGGAATAAATTTCAAGGTGGTGCGTAGGGGTGAAAGGAGCGAAGATTTCAGACTCTGTGCCCTCTGTATCTCGGTGTGCTTTGGTGAGTAGCTTCTAGCACCGGGGACACACACAGGGGGATCACAGAGGAATGCGAATGGCGCATCTTGGCGCTTGCAAAGCCCAACCCCGTAGCTGATCCTTCGCGATACTGGGGAGGCGTTCTCCTGTTCCCCGGATGGAGACGAAGCTCGATGGCCACCAGCAACAGCGATCCGTGCGTTCCAGACTGGTGCGAGATCGCGGAACGGGCTTCGCGGGAATCCGATCCCAAGAAGCTGATTCAGCTGGTGCGAGCGCTCTGCGATCGCCTGCAGGAAGCAGAATTGAAAAGGAGAAGGCGGCCAGACCCGGAAAGTCTGCCAAAGTCCAATGGCGGTTTGGCCAAACCCCCGGCCGCAGGAAAATCGTCACAGACTTTTAACGATTAATCCACTTCATCCGATAATATAAGCAGACAAAGCCAGGGAAAGGAGTCCTTTCGTGCGGGAAGAGACTCGCCCCATTGTTATCTGCGTTCATTGCAAGCTCCCCATTACGCCGGAGCAGCGTCCGTCTGTTCAACTCAAAAATGGTGGCGAACTCCACGTGGAGTGCTACGACGAGTACCACGCTGCGGAGCGGCGGAACATGGACTAGACGCTAAACCCCTCGATCGAGGTTAGCTGGTACGCCCCCCGAGAACGGCTCTGAAGTTGCTGATTGTTGGGAGCTTGCAGGCGGTTGCGAGCGATCCCGCCAGGACCGGCGAACCGTGGAGCGTTCGACCGCCCTCTGTGGAACCTTTCTGAGTGCGGTTCCGTACTCTGTGTCAGAGGACGTCATGAAGGCCTATCTCGCAAACCTGCCGACGAGGACATGGCTGCTGCTGGTGCTGCCCGCGGTGGCGCTTGCCTACCCCATTGCCATGATGGTGCTGCCAGCAGTGCTTCGTGCCGTGGTGCCGGAGGTGGTGCGCTCAGTGTTCAGCGTCATCTAGCTGATCGGGAACACCCTCGGCCGGGATTGGAATGCTTCGGCGTGTGCCGAAGCCGCTAGAATGATCGGGGAGTTCTGCCCCCCGCACTCATGAAGATAGTCCCTCAGGCGCAAACCGGCTCGGAATCGAACAGCGACGAGTTGTGGATGGAAGAAGCGCTGCGCTGCGCGCAGAGAGCGCTGGAGAACGGCGAGGTGCCCGTGGGCGCCGTGGTCGTGCATGCGGGACAGATCATCGCGCGGGGGTGGAACCGGAACATTTCGGGATTCGATCCCACTGCGCATGCGGAGATGATGGCGCTGCGCGAAGCCGGTGCGGCTCTACGCAACCATCGTCTGGAGGACTGCGAGCTGTTTGTTACAATTGAGCCGTGCGCCATGTGTGCCGGTGCCATGGTGCATGCCCGGATTCGACGTCTGGTGTATGGCGCGGACGATTCCAAGGCAGGCGCAGTGAAATCAGTGATGCAGGTGCTGAATCACCCGCAACTGAATCACAAGGTTGAGATTCGGAGCGGCGTACTGGCAGGACGCAGCGCGGAAGTGCTGCAAACGTTCTTTCGAAATCGCCGGTAGCGAGAGGTTGTTCCCCATAACCGAGAGCTCGCTTGCGGCGTTGTCCGACGCGGAGAGGTGCGTGAGTGGTTGAAACGATCCGCCTCGAAAGCGGACATACCTTAACGGGTATCGGGGGTTCAAATCCCTCCCTCTCCGCCATTTCCTCCCAGTCTTGACCCGTTGGTCTCGCAAAATCCTTGTCTGTAAATCGTCGCACCAGCTTCCACCAACGAGAAAGGCCCGCAGCGTAAGCCGCGGGCCGAGGGGAGCGCGTGAGACTAGAAGTAAACCTTGGCCCCGAGTTGAATGACGCGGAAGCCGCCGGGCGCAGTACCGGGGGTATCGGCGTTCGTGCCAAAGTTGCTGTTCTTTTGAATGCTGAAAGGCGTGCCGGGCTGCCATTGCCAGGGGCCATCTTCGGCAAAGCCGACGTTCTTGTCGATGAAGTTGGGGTGATTAAAGATATTAAACGCCTCCAATCGCAGTTGGATAGAACAGCGTTCAGTTACTGGCAGATTCTTGAACAATGACATGTCCCAGGTCTGCAATCCGCCTGTACGGAGCACGTCGCGCGACCCGCGCAGTGGAGCGCCAAAATGCGGGTAGATGGGGTTTAAATTGTTGTCGAGCACGTAGTACAGCGGCAGCGCACCCCACATGTTGCCGCCAGTTTGCGCGCCCGGTTCGCCTTGCCAATTGTTTGAGGTGTCGATCGGCGTGCCTGTCATGAAGTTGGTTACGCCACTCAACTGAAAGTTATCGGTCACGTACGACAGCCACTTCGGTCCCCCAAAGTGCCGGGTGACGTTGGGCAGATCGTAAACGTAGTTGGCCGCGAAGACATGCCTACGGTCAAAGCTGGCAGACCGGTAATCCAGTGCGCGCGGGAAAAACGGATCCACGGTGTCCTGATCGCTATTGGCCGTGGTCTGCGCGTGCGACCAGGTGTAGACCGCTCCTGCGGTCAACCCTTTACTGAACCGGCGCTGGAACGACGCTTGCAGGGAGTTGTAATTGGCGGTGCCGTCGAACTTCATGTAGCTCATTTGGCCGTAGCCCTTGTAGGGAAGCAGCGGAGCGTCGGTGTAGGCATTTCTGCCCAAGGCACAAATGCCGGTGTAGCTAAGGCCCGCATTCGTGTAATCCGGTGTGAGATTTGGATCTGTGCCGACCGTGCCGTTCCATCCGCAGGCATTGGGATCCTGCGCAGCCGCCGTGAAAGCAAACCCGTAGGGCACAGCGTTGACATCCCGCGATGTAACGAGGTGGCGCGACTGGGTGCCCACGTACGACAAGTCCAGTGTCATGCCGCCTCCGAATTCGTGCTGGAGGCCAAGGCTATAGCTGTACACGGTGGGGACTTGGCCATTGCGGTCAGCGCCCACGATCCCGCCCAAGACTCCGGTGCCGAAGTTAGCACCCATAGTAGGAAGGTTAGCGATGTTTCCTTCCCCGACCTGGGCAGTCTGCACGATCGCCGGATTGTTGAACACCGGGTTGAAGATCAGGTTGCCCTGCACGCGATCGTGCATCATGCCCGCGCCGCCGCGCAAGATGGTTCGGTGCGTCCCCAGCAGGTCGTAGGCGAAACCAAAGCGCGGTTCGGGCATGATTCCGCGGTCCTTCCACCCGCCCTTGGGCAGCGTGCGATTACTCACAAAGCGCATACCTTCAAGCGGATCTCCGCTGCCCGGAACGATGTTTCCATTCGTGTCCACAGTCACTGCCTGGGCGGGGTTGTACGCCGAGGGATCGAACAGTGCGATCTGGTTGTTGGCATCGTATTGCGGCGGGATCCAGGCGAAACGCATGCCGTAGTCCAGCGTCAGACGGTCTGTCACCTTCCACGTATCCTGAACATAGAATTCGAGTTGGTTATAGCGGAATTTGCCCAAGGGGCGGGCGGTGGACTGGCTGAAACTGTTGAAGTCTCCCAGCAATGCACTGGCGTAAGGATCGCCACATTGGGTGTTGGCCGGGCATGTGCTGTTTCCGCTGCTCGTCGGTCCTGCTCCGAAGCTGAACTGCCCATTGATATTGCCCCACGCGATCTGGTCCTTGCGATTGCGTTGATAGAACGCGCCAAATTTCAACGTATGCCTGCCGTGAACCCAGGTGAGATTGTCGTTCAGATTGATGGTCGTATTCGCCTGACGCCAGGGCATGGAACCCAGGTAGCTCCAACCGAAGTTGGTATTATCCAGGCCTTCGAAACCCAGGTCCGGCAGGGTGTCCGAGGGATAAAGCAAAGGCAGCGTGACCCCGTTCTTAGCCAGCGAGATGTTTCCCTTTGCGCCGGTTACCAGTGACTTGGTAACACTTGGGCCCACAGACAACTCGTTCAACAGATTGGGACGAATCGTGGTCAACAGGTTGACTGACAAATTCCATCCGGGATGGCTTTGGATGCAGCCGCCGGGAAAGTTGATGGCGGCCAGGCAATCTACCGCGCCCAGACCACCCGTCGAAAACGGCGCCTGCAGGTTATCGCTGTTATGAATCCAGCGCGCAAATAGGCGGTTGTTGGCATTCACCTGCCAATCGCCGCGCAGAATATCTTCACGGCGGGGATTCGAATAGGACAGAGAGGTCGAGTAGTTGTAATCGAATCCGTTGGAACCGAAACCGGGTACGTTGGGCGCAGGATAGAGACTCAGCATTTTTGAAACATTCGTGAAGACCGCTTGCTGAGCTGCCGTCAGCTGCGTGGGATCAATTTTGTTACCCGCAAACGGAAGACCGGTATTCGGGTTATAGATCACAATGGGCTTACCATTGCCGTCCACCGACTGCGAAAAATCACCTTGCCGCTCCAGCGCCGTGGGCGTGTAGAACTGAGTGGTCCCGCCGATGGGAATCAGCTGCCGGTAGAACTCCTGGCTCCAGAACACAAACAGCTTGTCTTTCTTGATCGGGCCGCCAATCTGATAACCGACGTAGTTGTAGCGGTAAATATATGGATTATTTTTGTCGCCGTTCAGCACCTGATTCTGCTTGTTAAACCACTCGTTGGCATTCAGGCCTTCATTACGATGGAAGAACCGCCCGTTACCATGCCACCGATTGGTTCCACTTTTGGTGGTGATCGCAACCTGGCCTCCGGCTGCCTTGCCGAATTCGGCCTGATAGTTCGAGGTGAGAATCTTCACTTCTTCGATCGCGTCAGGATTGATGGTGACGTGGGTTCCACCATTATTGCCGGTATCGACGTTAGAGGCTCCATCAATGGTGAATTCATGCTGATTGGAGCGTGTCCCGTTCACATTGAACGAATCGATGCCGCCCGTGCCAGAAGCATGGCCGTCGACCATCCCCGAGACTCCGGGGATCAACTTCATGTAATCAAGAACGTTCCGCCCGTTCAGAGCCACATCATTCAACTGTTTGCTGGTGATCAGATCGGAGCGCTCCCCGGAGTTCGACTGCAACTGCAGTTGCCCGGCATCGGCGGACACCGTGACAGTTTCGGCCGTGCCTCCGATTTCCAGCGTGTACTCGCCCGCGTTCAATTTGTCGGCGGCGCTCAGGACGATGCCCTTCGCCGTAAGCTTTTTGAATCCCTGGGCGTCGATGGTGAGCGTGTAGGTCGAGGGAGGCATATTGGGAACGACGAAGTCTCCGTGATCGTTGGTGGTTACGGTGCGCTCCGCTCCCACAGTGTCACTGTGCGCGGTGACCTTGGCATTGCTGACATAAGCACCGCTGGGATCTTTCACCGTGCCATAGAGGGTGCCGGAGGTGACCTGGGCCGTTGCCGTCGAGGCAAGCAGCGCAAGCAGCGACAGAATTGCGAGTTGGCAGAGGCCGGAAAGTACAGAGTGGCGCTTCATAATCGGGGTCTCCTTAGACGGGTGCGGAAACAAGGCGCAGACTTCGCGTCCTACCAGGGTACGGGCTACGTTCACTTCCATCTGTGATTGAAATCACAATTGGATCGGCCGGCACAACACGGACACACGAATCAAACTCCTGCAGCTTCGCTGGCCTAGCTTTTTGCGAACGGCAAATTCTATGGAGGGGTGATGGCGTTTGTCATGATATCCGGATGGTGATGAAGGAAATACTACTTTCGTATAGGTGTCAATCCATTCGGATAATGCCGCGCTGGAGCGCGATGGTCGTGGCTTCGGTGCGATCTTTGGCCTCAAGTTTTTCCATGAGGTGGCTTACGTGGAGCTTAACCGTGACTTCGGCGATGTCGAGCGCGGCTGCGATCTCTTTGTTGCCCATCCCTTTGGCAACCATGCGCAGCACTTCCAGTTCGCGGCTGGTAAGGGAACGATGCGAGACGCGCGCCGCCAGCAAGGGAGCCACCGCGGGATCGATGTAGCGGCGTCCAGCGTGCACCTCGCGCAAAGCGCGCAAAAGTTCC
>JAICJP010000245.1 GCA_025928375.1 Candidatus Sulfotelmatobacter sp. | reverse complement strand
ACCAGCTTCTATGTTCCGCTGGTGGTGGTGAACGGCCAGATCATGGGGCACAAGGGCGGATCGCCCCTGCTGTGGCAACACTTGTTCTGGTTCTTCGGCCATCCCGAGGTGTACATCGCGATCCTGCCGGGGATGGGCGTTGCCTCGCAAGTATTGTCCACGTTCTCGCGTAAGCCGATCTTCGGCTATCGCGCGATGGTCTACGCGATGCTGGGCATCGGATTCTTCGGGTTCATGGTCTGGGGCCATCACATGTTCATGAGCGGCATGAGCCCCTACTCGGCATTCGCGTTCTCGATTCTTACCATGTGCATCGGGGTGCCCTCGGCCATCAAGACGTTTAACTGGCTGGGCACAATGTGGAAAGGGCATATTCGTTTCCAGACGCCGATGCTGTATGCCATCGGCTTCGTATCGCTTTTCGTTTCGGGCGGGCTGAGCGGCCCCTTTCTGGCGCAACCGGTGCTCGACATTCAATTGCACGATACATATTTCGTGGTCGGCCACTTCCACCTGATCATGGGAGTGGCGGCAATCTTCGGGATTTTTGCCGCAACGTATTATTGGGTGCCGAAGATGTTTGGGCGGATGATGAATGAAACCTGGGGACGCATCCACTTTTTCATCACGCTCGCTGGCACATACGCGATCTTCATGCCTATGCATTATCTCGGCATGGCGGGACAGACGCGGCGCTACTCCCAGTTCACCGAAGTGGCATACCAGGCAAAGCTGCTGCCGCTGCAGACGTTTATGACCTACGCCGCAATCATCACGATCGCGGCGCAGTTCATCTTTCTGATCAACCTGTTCTGGAGCATCTTCAAGGGTCCGAAGGCCAGCGACAATCCGTGGGAAGCCACGACGCTGGAATGGACAACAGCAACTCCGCCGCCGCACGACAATTTCGGCGGGGTCACGCCGGTCGTGCACAATGGGCCCTACGAATACGGAGTGCCTGGAGCAGCAAAGGATTACGTGATGCAGACAGATCCGGCGGTTGCGCCGGCGCATTGAGTTGAGAATTCCACGTCTCGCAAGATCGGCGAGATCTGGGGCAGCCCGTTGCGTTTGCACCGGATTTGTGACGCAACCAGTGACGGGCATTTGATCCACTAAGTAGTTATGGCGACTTATATTCCAGGGACCCCGGTTGACGATATTGGCAATAAGCCTCCCCTTCCGCCGGAGACGGGTGGTGGCGATGATGGACGCGGCGGCGAGGTTCCGGATTACGGAGCGCGCCTGCGGCGAGCACGGCTGGGGCTGATTTGCGCCATTGCCACCGTTTGCATGGTGTTTATCTCGCTGACCAGCGCATATGTTGTGCGCCAAGGCCTGCCGACATTCGATGGCACGTCGAACAGTTATGTACGCGATTGGGGCCGCGTGGAGTTGCCCTGGTTGCTGCTCGGGATCAACACCTTTATCCTGCTGCTGAGCAGCGTGAGTATGGAGATTGCGCGGCGGCGGGCGGCAACGGCGGCAGCGCTGGCTCCGGTGAAGTCGATTCCAGGAATCTCCTTGGGAGATGAAAAGGACTTTCCGTGGCTCGGTGTCACAGTGCTGCTTGGCTTCGCCTTTTTGGCCGGACAGTTTCTGGCCTGGAGCGAGATGCATACGCGGGGATTTTATGTGAATACCAATCCCAGCAGTTCGTTTGCTTTTCTGCTGACGATTGCGCATGCGGTGCACCTTGGCGGGGGGATGATTGCTCTGCTTTGGGCGGGCAGCTCTTGGCTGCTCAAAAGGCCTTTGGAAGCAAGACGCATTGCGGTCGATATCACCGCCTGGTACTGGCATTTTATGGCGGTCTTGTGGGTTTATATCTTCGCGTTGTTGGGGTTCGCAAAGTAAGCTACATCGAAACGATGGTTCACCAGGGACTTCATTCCTGATCCGGAAAGGGGCTGGGGAATGGCCGATGCCACGGTTGAGCGTGCTGTTGTTGTCCACCAGGATTTGCCCGTGAGTCACACTGCGCCGGGGGCTTATGAGGCTCCGCTGTTTGGTGCATATTCCAAAAAAGTGGGGATGTGGCTATTCCTGGCCTCTGACTCGCTGACCTTCGGGGCATTGCTGTTTGCGTTCAGTTACAACCGCATCTATACGACTCCCTGGCCCACGCCCTTTCACGCGGCCAGCATCGCGAACGCTTCCATCATGACCGCGTGCCTGCTTTCAAGTTCGCTGACTATGGTGCTTGGCGTGTTCGCGTCCCAGCGCCGGGACCGGGCGTGGACGCGCTACTGGCTGCTGGCAACGATGGTCTTCGGAACGGCGTTCCTTGTCCTGCACGGAATGGAGTGGTCAAAGTTGATCGGAGAAGGCTTGACCATTCCGGGATTTCCCAAGCCCGCCGCCGCAGCTTCGGGTGAACTGGCGGAGGTCTCAAAGAATGTGCCGCAGTTCCCGGCTACCTTCTTCGGACTGACTGCGATGCACATGCTCCACGTGACCATCGGGGTTATCTATTTAGGCGTGGTCGCCTTCCGCAAGCTGTTCCTGCCAATTCTGGGTGCGATCTGGCTTGCCGGATACCTCTTGATCCCTTCGGACAATGTCTTCCATTACGGCATTCACGCGCTGCTCCTTGGGCTGATCGTCGCCGCGATCATTCTCTTTCTCAAGCCAAAGGACTACGACGCGCATGATGTGGAAGTCTCGGGCTTGTACTGGCACTTTGTGGATTTGGTCTGGATGTTTATTTTCCCGCTGGTTTATCTGATGTCGACCAGGATTAACTGAGCTGCATACCCCTGAATCATCGGGGTCACCTAGGAAGACGGAGAGACTAGATATGCACGATGTAGCGACGCATGACGATGCCAAGGGGCAGTATTTCTGGGTCTGGGGAGCCCTGCTGGTCCTGACCGCCATTGAAGTTGTGCTGGGGTACAAGCAGGTCTTCTCGGCTGTGCGCATGCTGGAAGTGTTGCTGCTGCTCTCGGTGATCAAGTCGGCTCTGATCATTGGCTACTTCATGCACATGAAATTCGAGACGGCACTGATGCGCTGGATGATCACGCTCTCTGTGGTCGCGTGCTTCGTGATCATGTATTTCTTCTTCTTCCCCGACGCGGGGCGGATTACTACCTTGGGAGTGAAATAGGGTGAAACTCACAAGCAAGCTTCCGTTGGCGTTCCTGGCGTTGGTGTTGTGGACAGCGCCCGCTTTTGCCCAGGGGTGTGCCATGTGCCGAGCGAGTGCGAAAGCAACTCCCAAGGAAGGTCAGATTGCGCTAAACCGGGCAGTGCTGGTGATGCTGGTCCCGCCGCTGGGAATCATGACGCTCGGATTCGGATTCGCCATGCGCTACGGCCGGCAGCGCGATGAGGAGAATGAAAGCAAGCCCGACTAGATTCCCTTCGACCTTCGTCAAACCTTTCCAACTGTTGGATTGCCGGCCGGCATCCCTTGCTTGAAACTCTCTCGGCCAATCTCGCGACCCAAAGCTTTGATACCATGCTGCAGCGAATCATGCAGGAGGACTAATGGCTGACATGATCCCCGCGCAACAACCGGGCATTAGCGTGCCGGCAAACTTGCGGCGGCGCGTATTGGGCATCGTGCTCGCCGGAGGAAAAGGAACGCGCCTGTATCCTCTGACCCGCGAGCGCGCCAAACCTGCCGTGCCCTTCGGAGGTAAATACCGCATCATCGATTTCGTCCTTAGCAACTTCGTCAATTCCGGCATTTATTCCATTTATGTGCTCACCCAATTCCGCAGCCAGTCACTGCTGCAGCACTTGAGCGAAGGATGGCAGTTCAGCGGATTGCTGAAGAGCCATTTCATCACTAACGTTCCGGCCCAAATGCGATCCGAGACTGAATCCTGGTATCAGGGCACGGCCGACGCTATTTTTCAGAACATTAATCTCGTCGAGCAGTCCGGTCCCGACCTGGTCGCCATTTTTGGGGGGGACCACATCTACCGTATGAACGTCGGAAGCATGATCGACTTCCACATGGCCAAGCAGGCCACGGTCACTGTCGCGGCTAATCCAGTTCCGCGGGAACAGGCCCGCGAATTCGGCGTCATCGAAGTCAACGACGACAGCCGCATCCTGGCCTTTCACGAGAAGAAAGCGGACGCGCCCACGATGCCCGGCGATTCCACCCGCGTCTACGCCTCCATGGGCAATTACATTTTCTCTACCCGCGCCCTTCTCGATCTGCTGCACGCAGATGCGAAAACTCCCGGAAGCCACCACGATTTCGGCATGGACATCCTTCCGAAACTCGCCGGCAGCGCTCCCATGTATGCCTACAACTTCGAAGACAATCGCATTCCCGGCGAGGTTGATTCTTCGCCCTACTGGCGCGACGTGGGCACTATCGAAGCCTTCTATGAAGCGAACATGGATCTCAATCATGTGAAGCCGGCCCTCAATCTTTACAATCGCGAATGGCCGGTGCGGAGTACGAGCTTTCCCGATCCTCCGGCCAAGTTTGTCTTCGACGAGGAGGGACGCCGCGGGGAGGCGCTCGACAGCATTGTCTCTGGCGGCTGCATTCTTTCTGGCGGCATGGTGCGCCAATCCGTCCTGGGCCGCGGTGTTCGTGTGCACACCGGTGCCTGCGTTGAAGCATGCGTCATCATGGACAACTGCGATGTCGGACGGCGCGCCAAGGTACGCCGCGCAATCCTGGACAAGAACGTACGCATTCCGGCAGACACAGAGGTGGGCTACGATCTCGACAACGACCGCGCCCGCGGTTGGCACGTTACCGATTCCGGCATCGTTGTCATTGGGCGAGAGCACAGCCCGGTGCCGATGGCGACAATGTTCGCCTAAGGCGCTATCGAGCGTCGCCCGCGGCTTCAATGGCCCTCTTGCATCGACCCGCGTTCGGTGCTACAAGAGCCTCCTCTCCACAATGAGCAGTGACACGGGATTTGCACGATCTATCGGGCGTTGGGCCATGACTGGCTTGGTGATCAACTGCATAGTCGGCAGCGGGATTTTCGGATTGCCGGGCGAACTGAATCGCCTGCTGGGGCGCGCCAGTCCGATCGCGATGATTGCGGCGGGCTTGCTGATGGCGTCGATCATGGCGCCGGCCGCAGAAGTGGCTTCCCAGTTTTCCGAGCCGGGCGGTGCTTACCTGTATGCCCGCAAAGTTTTTGGACGTTTTGTGGGATTGCAGATCGGGTGGTTCTCGCTGCTCTCCTGCGTCGCAGCCGCCGCAGCCATTGCCAATCTGTTCGTGGTGTACCTGGCTGGGGAACTCCCCAGCGCCGGACGCGGCCTTATGCGCGCGCTGGTGCTGCTGGCCTTCGTCGGAATTCCCGCATCGGTCAATCACTTCGGCGTGAGCAAGGGCGCAACGCTCAGTAGCATACTGGTCATCTCGAAAATACTGCCGCTCGGTATCATCATCATGCTCGGTCTGGCCCGCTTCAGTGGAAGATTACAGATGATTCACATCGCGGAAATTGTGGCCCCCGGCTGGGGCGCGTGGCTCAACGCCTTGCTTCTGTTGATGTTCGCTTATCAGGGATTCGAGTACGCAATTATTCCAGGAGGAGAGGTCGATAATCCGCGGCGCACGTTGCCCTTCTCTCTCGCAGTCGGCCTGGCCGTCGTTGTCACCATCTACACACTTCTGCAATTTGTCACAGTCGCGACCGTTGGCACCAGCACCAGTGCTCGCTCGGTGGCGGACACGGCCTCAGCCTTGATCGGCCCTGCGGGCGGAATCCTGACGACGATTGCCGTGCTCATGTCGACCGGGGGGGCGAACTCCAGCTTGATGCTGGACTCGCCGCGTCTCATGTTCTCTCTTGCCGCGGAGGGCGAGTTCCCCAAGCCATTGGCCCGGCTGCATCCCCGGTTTCGGACTCCTTCGGTGGCCATCTGGTGCTTTGCCGCCCTCGTATGGCTGCTGGCGGTTTCCGGCGGCTTTTTCTGGCTGCTGGCGGTAACCGCTGCGGCATCGATGGTGATGTACATCAGCATCTGCGCAGCACTGATTCAGCTGCGCCGAACTCAGCCGCAAGCTGATGCGCTTCGCGTCCGCTTGGGCCCGGTGCTCAGCGGGATTGGAATTTTCATGTCGTTGGTGCTGATTGCGCGCCTCGAACTCAGCCAGGCTTTACTCATGGGGGTCACGGTTCTGATCGCAGCCGCAAACTGGTGGTTGGCGCGAACCACGGCTGCGGTCCGCTCCTTGAAGCCCGATGGGACCACATAACCGGGCGGACCAAATCAGTACGCTCAGCTGTTCTGCGTTAAACCCCGATCACGACACCAGCTTCATATTATCCGGATCCCACTTCACCACCGCGCCACGCTCGACACTCAGATTGCTAAGCAGCGCCGCTCCGGCGGCACGGTACCCGAACACTGCATCTTCTACGACAGGCTGTCGCGTTCGGACTGCCGCGAAGAAGTTCTTGAAGTGATCGTAGCTGTCGTAATACCCCTTCGGAGCTACATACTTTTCATAGTCGACAGCAGGCGGTTCCGATGGATGCACTCGCGGGTACTTCTGCCGGTACTCAGCCAGAATCCTCTTCTGCATTGCATCCGTGAACGTGTCGATGGTGTGTCCCGGTTCTGTT
>JAICJP010000233.1 GCA_025928375.1 Candidatus Sulfotelmatobacter sp. | reverse complement strand
GTGGCCGCGAAGTTTCTCGATTACGACAATGATGGCTGGAACGACATTCTGCAACTCAACGGCGCCATGCTCGATAATGTCTCTCTTTACCACGGCGAAGTGTCTTACAAAGAACCGCTACTGATGTACCGCAACCTGGGTAAAGGCGAGTTCGATAAGGTCTCCGATTCACTGGGTCCTGACTTTATCCGTCCCGTCGTGGGGCGAGGACTCGCCACCGCGGACTACGACAACGACGGCGACATCGACATCGTCACCAACAATCGCGGCGACTTCCCTTCTCTTCTGCGCAACGATGGCGGCAATGCCAACCACTGGCTTACCGTGCACTTAATCGGAACCAAATCCAACCGGGATGGAATTGGCGCTTCCCTCAAACTCGCCTCCACACGCGTTGTAGAAGTCGAGCAGGCGAAGGGCGGGATGAGCTACATGTCAGCCAGCGATCCGAGAATTCATTTTGGCCTGGGCAAGCGCACTAAGATTGAATCTCTCGAGATCACTTGGCCCAGCGGCCAGGTCGATCGATTGACAAACGTGCCGATCGACCAGATTATCGCAATTAAGGAAGGCGCAGGCATCGTGCCGCATCCATTCCCCAAAATTCCGAGTGCGAAATGAATTTCCCCCGTCGGCAGTTTCTAGGTTCTTCCCTGGTGCTTCTGGGCACCACGCTGCTCGAAGCCCTCACCACTCCGCTCTGGCGATGGAATCGAAGCCTCACAGTTCGTGTAGAGGCGGACGCCTCGTCCGCCCTCGCCGCAGGCGATGATGCCGCAAAACACGCCGTCCATCCTCCCGAATCTCCCGTTCAATTCGTCGACGTAGCCCGCGAGGCCGGGCTCACCATCCCAAACGTCTGGGGAGGCATGGACCACAAGCGCTACATCATCGAAGCCAAAGGTAGCGGCATCTCGTTCTTCGATTACGATCAGGACGGATGGCTCGACATCTATCTGACCAACGGAACGCGCTTCAATGAAAAATGGCCCGCAGGACAAGCGCCCACTTCGCATCTCTACAAGAACAATCGCGACGGAACCTTCACCGACGTCACCGAGAAATCGGGACTGGGCCGCACTGGCTGGCAGACCGGCGTGTGCGTCGGTGACTACGACAACGACGGCTGGGACGATCTCTTTTGTTGTTTCTGGGGACACAACATTCTGTTTCACAACAATGGCGACGGTACCTTCACCGACGTGACGTGCAAAGCCGGAGTCTACGATGAACGCATCCGTTGGGGCTCGGGCTGCACCTTCTTGGATTACGATCGCGACGGCCACCTCGACCTGTTTGTCTGCAATTACATCCAGCTCGATGCGGAAAAAACGGGCGCTCCCGGAGAGTCCGCCACCTGCCAGTGGAAGGGGATTCCGGTGATGTGTGGCCCACGCGGCCTCACCGGGGATACCAGTGTGCTGTATCACAATAATGGCGATGGCACCTTTACCGACGTGTCGCAAAAATCCGGCATCCTCAAGCCTGGACCGCGTTATTCCATCACCGCTGTAGCTTCCGATTTCGATAACGACGGCTGGCCAGACATTTACGTCGCTGTCGATTCCGAGCCCAGCATTCTGTTCCGCAACAATCACGACGGTACCTTTACCGATGTTGCGATGATCGCCGGATGCGCGTACAGCGAGAATGGGCACGAGCAGGCCGGTATGGGCGTTGCGGTTGCGGACTACGACTGTGACGGCTGGTTCGATATCTTCAAAACTAACTTTGCTGATGATACTTGCAACCTCTATCACAATAACGGTGACGGCACATTCAGCGACGTAACCTTCGCCTCCGGCATCGGTATCAACAACCAGTACGTCGCTTGGGGTTGCGGTTTCGTCGATTACGACAACGATGGCTGGACCGATATCATTCAGGTGAACGGCCACGTCTATCCTGAGATCGCCGGTCACGAAATTGGCCAGAGCTTCAAGAACCCCCGCCTGGTTTACAAGAACATGGGCAACGGACAGTTCAAAGACGTGTCCGCGTCGATGGGTACCGGCATCAGCGAGCGCTATTCCAGTCGCGGCGCCGCTTTTGGCGACTATGACAACGACGGCGACATCGACGCGCTTGTCCTCAATATGAACGACCTCCCTTCCCTGCTTCGCAACGATGGCGGCAACAAGCAGAACTGGATCAAGATCAAGTTAGTCGGAACCAAGTGCAATCGCACTGCGATCGGTGCCCGGGTGCGGGTCGTCAGCAGCAATCACGTGCAGATGGACGAAGTCCGCAGCGGATCGAGCGTCATGTCGCAAAGCGACTTGCGCCTTCACTTCGGTTTGGGTAAGGTGCAGACCATCGACCTGATCGAAGTAAAATGGCCCACCACGCAGAAGATCGAAAAATTCACCCATGTGAAGGCCAACCAGATTCTTACGATTCGCGAGGGCAGTGGGATCGTTGAACCGCCGCCCTCGCCCAAATCCGGCAAATGAAAGCATTGTTGCTGTCGCAGTACCGTCATCTCGAGCTCGCCGATCTTGAAACGCCAAAGCCCGCCCAGGCGGAAGTTCTGGTTCGCGTCGCCGCCTGCGGCATCTGCGGCAGCGATGTCCACGGTTATGACGGATCCTCCGGACGCCGCATTCCTCCTTTGGTGATGGGACACGAAGCCGCCGGGATCGTCGCCGCGCTGGGCGAAGGCGTCACTGGTTTAAAAGAAGGCGATCGCGTCACCTTTGATTCCACGGTTTACTGTGGGGAGTGCGCCAATTGCCTTCGCGGAGACATCAATCTTTGCGATCGCCGAGAGGTGCTCGGCGTCTCCTGCGGCGACTACCGCCGCTCCGGGGCCTTTGCGGAATTTGTCTCTGTTCCCGCCAGGATCATTCATCGCCTTCCCGCCAATTTGTCCTTTGAGCAAGCCGCGCTTCTCGAAGCCGTCGCTGTGGCCCTGCATGCGGTCTCACTGGTGCCGGTTGCACCTGACAGTAGTGCTCTCGTTGTGGGCGCTGGGATGATCGGCCTTCTACTCCAGCAGTCTCTCCGGGTAGCCGGGTGCTCCCGAATCTTCGTCGCGGATGTAGATCGGACGCGTCTCGCGTTCAGCACACAACTCGGCGCGACCGCCACTCTGTCCGACCATGTCCCGCGGCAGATCGCGGAACTCACGAACGGAGCCGGCGTGGACCTTGCCATCGAAGCCGTAGGGAACACCGAGCCCGTGAATACCGCAATCGACAGCGTCCGCAAAGGCGGCAGTGTCGTTCTCGTCGGCAACGTCTCGCCGGAAATAAAACTGCCTCTTCAGAAAGTAGTTTCGCGACAGCTACGCCTTCAGGGTTCTTGCGCCTCCGCCGGCGAATATCCCAAAGCCATCGAACTCATGTCCGCCGGTGCCATCAAAGTGAAGCCACTCATCAGCGCCGTGGCCCCTCTCGCCGATGGGCCCCAATGGTTTGAACGGCTCTACGCCCGTGAACCGAACCTGATGAAAGTGGTTCTCACGCCGGGAAATCCATCGTGAGCGAAAACTCCCCAGACCATGGCCTCTTCGATCTGACCGGCCGCGTCGCGATCGTAACCGGCACCAGCCGCGGGCTCGGGCAGGTTTTCGCCACCGCTCTGGCGCGCGCCGGCGCCGATCTCGTCCTCACCAGCCGCAAACGCGATTCCCTCACATCTTTCGAGGATCAGATCAGAGCGCTCGGCCGCCGCGCTATCTCGTTCGATCTCGATGTCCGCGATCACGACAGCATTGAGCGCATGGTCGCTGCCGCCGATCAAGCCTTCGGCCACCTCGATATTCTCGTGAACAACGCGGGATTTAACATTCGCAAGCCAGCCCTGGACGTAACCTGGGACGACTGGAATCAGATTCTCGATACCAACCTGCGGGGAAGCTTTTTCGTGGCGCAGGCCGCAGCCCGTCGCATGATCTCTCGCCAGTACGGCCGCATCATCAACGTCGGCTCCGTGACCAGCGTCGCTGGGTATGCCGGGCTCGCTCCCTACGGAGCCAGCCGCGGCGGCATCCGCCAACTGACGATGAGTCTGGCCGATGACTGGGGTAAGCACGGCATCACGGTGAACTGTCTCGCTCCTGGCTGGTTCCGCACCCAGCAAAACCAGGTGCTCTATGAAGACAAGGAGTGGGTCGACTATCTGAGCGATCGCATACCGCTGAAACGTCCCGGCCACCCCGACGATCTCGAATCAGCCGTAGTCTTCCTCGCCGCCGAATCCAGCCGTTACGTCACCGGCCAGACTCTGCTCGTCGATGGCGGCATCTCCACCGGCGCAGTTCGCGCTCTCCCTAAAAGCAAGTAACTCAAGCTGCGCCCTAACCCTGATCTGAAACTTTTGCATCCGCTTCTCCGCGCAAGGAAGGCACTCAACAGCAACCGCACCCCGCGCAAATCGCGCTAATGGATCCTCGCCGCCCAACCGCCCCCGCCCGCCAGCTTTAGCTTCAACTTCGTGCCGCGATTCACCGATGTACTCGTCTTCTTGTAATCGCTCGCGTTCAGATCGGCATTCACTCCGTCCTGATAAGCGTCCATGGTGAAATTTCCATCTGGCAGGAACGACAAATCAATCTCCAGCGTGTGCGGCGTCCAATCGCCCATTGCCCCGATGTACCAGTCCTTCCCATTTCGCCGCGCCACTACTACGTACTCGGCAATCTTCGCGTCCAGAACTTTCGTGTCGTCCCACTCCGTCGGCACTGCCCCGAGAAACTCCATTGCCTCGGGTTCCCGCAGATAGTTCGACGGACTATCCGACAGCATCTGTAACGGCGCCTCATACACTACGTACATCGCCAACTGGTGACAGCGTGTGCCCATCGCCATCGGCTGGCTATTGATCGGCCGGAAGGTCGCGCGCGTGGCATTGCGCATCGCCCCCGGCGTGTAATCCATCGGCCCCAGGAACATGCGAGTGAACGGCAGCGTGACATTGTGCTTCGGTTCTGACTCCGCGCTCCACTTGCTCCACTCCATCCCGCGCACGCCTTCGGTGTTAATCAAATTCGGCCAGGTGCGCATCATCACCGCCGGTTTCTGATCTCCGTGATAATCCACCAGCATGTGGCGCTTCGCCGCCTCCCGGCACACGCGAGAGAAATACTCGATCATGATCTGATCGCTGCGCTGCATGAAGTCCACCTTGATTCCCTTCACCCCCCACTTTTGAAACTGATCGAGCGCAGGAATCAGTTGATCGTCCAGCGTTTTCCACGACGCCCACAGAATGATCCCCACATTCTTCTGCTTCGCATAATCGATCAACTCCTGCATGTTCAGTTCAGGAGTTACCTCCAGCAGATTTCCCAGCTTGTACCAGCCGTCATCCAGGATGATGTACGGAATCCTGTATTTCGCCGCGAAGTCAACGTAGTACTCATACGTCTTCGTATTGATTCCCGCGTGAAAATCCACCCCATCCACGTTCCAATCATTCCACCAGTCCCAGGCCACTTTCCCGGGCTTGATCCACGACGTGTCCTGAATTTCCGAAGGCCTCTCCAGCAGATACACAATTTCATTGGTCAGCAAATCTGCATCGTGATCCGCAATTCCGAACACTCTCCAGGGAAAAGTTCGTCTCCCCGCAGTCTGAGCGATGTAGTCCGCGGTCTGCACCGGCTTGTAGTCGCGGTCACTGGTCTGCACCAGTTGCAAGGGATACTGCGGATAAGTAGCGGCCAGTCCATTGCCGCCCGTTCCTCGCAACCACAGTCCGGGATAGTCGTCCAGGTCTGATTCCGCTATTGCGAGTTTCGCGCCTCCTCCGATATCAACCACGGCCGGCAGAGTCGCGATAAACTGCGGCGCGATCTCGCTCAAGTGCTGCGGCAGATACTTGCGCTCGTTGTGCGAATAAAAGCTGTCCTCTTGCGGATAGTAGACAACGAAATCAGACGGAAAATTGAATGCCGCCTCCTCGCCATAGATTTTCGCCTTGTCCTCGCGTAGCGATGTTTCGAAGCGGTACGCCGCGCCTTCGTTATACGCGCGGAATACCAACGCGTATCCATCCTCCATGTTCAGGCGCAACTCGTTGTAATGATCCCGAATGTTGGCAAATTTCTGCCGCACCACCGGCTTCACGATCTCATCGTGAGAACTCGGCTTCGCTTCCACCACGTGCGGCTCCACGCCAAGTTTCTGGTGCTCCACATCCAGCGACAGTGTGCAATTCTCCAGTACGGCTGTGCCTTTCAGAAGCAGATCGTAGCGCAGTTGACCTGCGGTACGGATCCTGACTTCAATGCGCCCATCCGGCGAGCGCAGATCGTAGGTCGATTGCGCCGCGGCAACTGCATCCTCACTCACAAATCCACCCACGAACAAGAAGATTCCCAGCACGAAAACCGTCTTCATAGGATCACCTGATGAACCGAAGGATTTTTAGCGATGAAACTCGGAATCTTACTCGTGAAGAGACCGCATTACAACGTTGCCTTCGCTTCCGCCAGCTACCTAAGCGCCGGTGAATCTCCGTAAAGCCGTCTTCGCCGCATGATATCCGCACATACCATGCACTCCGCCTCCAGGTGGCGTCGACGCCGAGCAAATATAAATATCTCGCGCAGAAGTCGTGTACTGCTGCCAGGTCGGCCGCGCCATGAACTGCCGCAGATCCAAAACTCCCCCATTAATATCGCCACCCACCAGATTTGCGTTCATGCTCTCCAGGTCTTCGCAGGAAAAAACGCGCCGCGCCAGCACAATCTCGCGAAATCCGGGCGCAAACCGCTCGAGCTGCTCCTCGATCCTCGGCAGCATATCTTCCGTGGATCCATTCGGAACGTGACAGTACGCCCATGCCGTGTGCTTGCCTTCTTCCGCACGCGACGAATCAAAGAGGCTGGGCTGCGCCAGCAAAACGAATGGCTTCTCCGC